>JAIRNH010000045.1 GCA_031258155.1 Helicobacteraceae bacterium
AGGGAGTGAAAGCCGCCGACAGATATAGCGACAATGGTTTTAGCGCTTAAACTTGTAACCTCTGTAAAGGTATGGCGATTAGTTTCATGATCGCTATCGCCTAAACCAAGCTGACCAAACCTGTTAGAACCAGCGACATAAACCTTGCCGTCCTTTGATAGCGCGAGAGAGCGAAGATCGCCGGCGGCGATAGCTTTGAATTTAACTTCGCGCTTATCGCTTCCTTTGTCGTCCGAACCTTCGCTATAGGCGTTCAGAGCAAACGCAACAAGCGCGATCGTTAATAGTTTAGTAGAGATAGGAAATAGTTTTTTAAGCGGCGCTAAAACTATCGCTTTAGTTAAAAGCGATTGATCGTTATCCGTCGGCGACGAGTTTAACAATTCGCGATCACAGATTGATTTAGATTTCGTTATACTGATCTTTCGCAAAAAGGACGATAGCATAGCAAATTCCTTTATGACTTCAAATAAAGCTCTGGGATAATAACTATCTCTAACTTAAATCCGATCGCGATATTAAAAAGCAAATAACGTCTAGCCTGTTTTGGGGCAATAACGCGACCGAACCTCGCTAAAGGTATCGCTAAAGACAATGCTATCTAGACCAAGCCGACTTGTAATGATGCAAAAATAAAGCGAGGTTAGCGCGCGCGTAAAAACGACGGACAAACCGCCCTATCGCTCCGCTCAGGAATAACGATCAGCGTATCGTAAGGATTAAGTAGCGCTACAAAACTACCAAACGGCAAACCAACCGCCGCCGATCTTTCAATCTGCGCCGCGTCTTTCCCGTCATTTCCACGAAACGCCCGCTTTGATGGGAGCGTAAGGCGCGCGGGAAGGCGGGAAGCCATCTCCCCCTACGTCATTCCTACGAAAGCGGGAATCCATAAAAAGTTAAAACCTATGCAACGCGCTTGCGCCATGATTGTTTGAAAGAGATGGATACCCGCCTTCTTCCGCGATTATGAAGCGTTTGCGCTTTTATCGCTTCGCGCGGGTATGAAAGGAATATCGGCAATCTCCGCTATCTCAATCCCGCGTAATCTGGGCGCTTCGCGGGAATGACGGGAAAGGACGTATTTCGATTGCTCCGGCGATCTGCCTCAAACATGCGGCGGCTTTCGGCGAGCCAATAAAAAGCGCGGCGCGGATTCGAATTAACGCCCGATTAGCATAACGCGCCGCGGCTAAAAGCCCGCTCTTGTTAAAGCGTCTATCAGTTTCGCTTCAAAAGCGGTTCGATCCGTATCGAAAACGCGATCAGCTCTTTGGCGTTTGCCCCACATTGGTTCGGGAAAATGGCTATCGTCGTCAAAACGCGCCATAATATGAATATGAACTCTAGGTAGCCGATTGCCGAAAGACGCGACATTAATTTTGCTCGGTTTATAATGTTCGCGCATCGCTCTTTCGCAAATCAAAACCGCTCGCCATAGATCGGCGAGCGTTTGCTCGGAGCAGTCGGTTAGCTCTTTGCAAGGCTCGGAGGCAAATATCTTTAGCCATGGGATCGCTTGGTCATGCCACTCGATATAAAGGTTTTTAGCATTGAAAAACATTGAGACTCCTTTACGCGGATTATACGCCGTTAGCGACGATATGTTAACGCCGCGCGAAAGCGTGTTGGCGCAAGCGGAAGCGGCGCTAAAGGGCGGCGCTAAACTTTTTCAGCTACGCGATAAACGCCATAGCGACGAGGAGTTGACGCCGCTTGCGGGCGCTTTGCGGCGGCTGTGCGAACGCTACGAGGCGAAACTCATTATAAACGATCGGCTCGAACTTGCCAAAATCGCGGACGGCGTTCATATAGGCGCGAGCGATCGGGCGCTTTGGGCGGCGAGAGCGGCTTTAGGCGGCGAGGCGATCATAGGCGTCTCTTGTTACGGCGACCTAAATCGCGCGAAAACGGCTCAAAACGGCGGCGCAAACTACGTTTCGTTTGGCGCGTGTTTTAGCTCCGCGACAAAACCGAACGCGGCGGTTATAGATCGCGCTATTTTCGGCGAGGCAAAAAAGTTCCTGCGCATACCTGTCTGCGCGATTGGAGGCGTTACAACCGAAAACGCGGCGCGGTTAATCGCGCTCGGCGCGGATATGTTAGCCGTCGTAAGCGATCTGTGGCGCGCGGGCGATCCGCAAAAACAAGCCAAAGCGTTTGCCGCGTTGTGGCTATAAACGGCGCGCCCTCCCCTATTCTCGCCGTTTATTAAACGACGCTTTAGGCTAAAGATATATGAGCAGGTATTCGTTTTTTCTCATAAACTCCAATAATTTGCAATCGCCTAGCTCGCACGCTTTTTTCGCGTCCGAAGCGGCTTGTGGCAGGCTATTTAACTGTCCGTAAGCGCTGCCGCGATTGCTATAAGCGCGAGCGTAAGTTGGATCGAGCGCCAACGAGCGATCGTAGCCCTCGATCGCCTTTTTTAGATCGCCTAATTGATGATAAGCGCTCGCGCGGTAGTAATGAGTTAGCGCCGAGTTTGGATCAAGCTCGATAGCCCGATCATAATCCGCGATCGCCGCTTTATTGTCGTTTAGATTAGCGCGAGTGGCGCCGCGCGCGCCGTAGGCTTTGGCGTGTTTTGGATCGAGCTTGATCGCCCGATCGAAATCCTCTAACGCTTTGTGTAAATCGCCCAAAACCCTATACGCCTCGCCGCGAGCGTAGTAAGCCCGCGCGGAGTTTGGCTTTAGTTGGATCGCCTGATCGTAACTCTCAATCGCCTTGTTAGCCTCTTTTAAGACCAAATACGCCGCGCCGCGATTATAGTAGGCTTCGGCGCGTTTTGGATCGAGTTTGATCGCCTGATCGTAGCCCTCGATCGCCTTTTTGTAATCGTTTAATTGGTAGTAGGCGTTGGCGAGATTATAGCGAGCGTCCGCGTATTTGGAATCAAGCGAGAGCGCCTTATTGAAATCCTCGATCGCTTTTGTTTGATCGTTTAAGTTAAAGTAGGCGATCCCTCTGGCGTTATAGATTACCGGCGCGTTTGGATTTAGCTTGATCGCCGCCGAATAATCGTCGATCGCCTTGTTATACTCGCCTCGCTCAAACGCTTTTTGGGCGCTTTCGTAACGTTCGATCGCCTGATCGGTCGCAAAAACAATCGTGGTAATCAGAGATAAAAAAATCAAAGCTCTCATCGCTTCTTCCTTGCAAACGCGATTGCGGTTTTCTAGCGCGTATCGACCGCCGTTTCGCCCGATCGCTCTTTTGGTTTTCAAATCTCAGGCTAAACGCGCAAAAGTTTAGCCTCTTTTCGATTAGCGCCGCCATGGCTCGCAACGCCGTTTTTTAGATCGCCAGCCTATGCGTCGGAACCTAGCTTAACCTCGCTTAAGAGGCGGTTTGAATCGCCGAAAATTATCTTTCTCCCGCAAAGAATACTTTTCTAGCTGGGCGCGATCGCGCGAAACTCTCAGGAGAAACGGCGCATAATAGCATTGGTCAACAAAATATACGTATGTATTAGGAATAAGCGTTGATATGAGCCTGTTTTTACGCAAGACGTTCGTATTTTATAAAGGCGCTCTACCGCGCTCCTTTCAAAAAATTGTCTCGCAAGCGGACGAAGGTGGAGATACGGCGCCAGCGACAGACTTTAGCGTCTCTAACGGCAAAACGGAGGCTCGTATCGCCGATCGATACGAGAAAAAGAGTTTTGATAAACGGCGTGAAATCCGCCGACGTTTCTTGTTTGTAACCGGCGGTATTTTACGGCGGGACGAATCGCGGGTATCCTCCCCGCGCGATTTCGCGGATTTCAAATTCTTAACGACGCGTATGTTTACCGACGGGATACGGACGACGAGAAAAACGGAAGGGTTTGCGATCGGCGGCGGGCAAAGATGAAACGTTTTCTTTTTTTGACGTTAATTTTATCGGCGATAGTCTTCTTTTCCGCCGCGATCGAGGCGGCGGAAACGACCGAAACCGCCCCCTACGCCTCCTTTCGCGATATTCCGGGCGTTACGCAAGCGGAAATTCTAGCGGTTGAAAAGGCGCTTGCCAATCGCAAATCCTTTATTTACGGCATGTTGGAAAGCTCCGAATGTTTTTACCAAGACGACGGATCGCTAGACGGCTACTCCGCGCTGATCGCCGAGTGGCTTAGCGAGCTTTTTGGCGTTCCGTTCGAGTTGAAAATCTATTCATGGACGGATTTGGCAAGCGGCGTTAGAAGCGGCGCCATAAGTTTTACCGGCGATTTCACGTCCGGCGGTCCGCGCGCGCAAGATTTTTTGATGAGCAGACCCTTCACGGAGCGCCCTATTAAATTCGTCGCCCGTTTTGCCGACGCGCCTTTTGACGATCCGTCCTCTCGCGATCCGCCGCGCGTAGCCTTCCTGCGCAACTCCACCGCGCACTTGCTGGTCATGCCGTATCTGCGCAAGCGCTACGGCGACAATCTAAGCGTAACCATGCTCGACGACAGAGCGCGAGTCGCCGATATGCTTCGTCGGGGAGAACTCGACGCGTTCATCACAGACGGCGCCCGCGCCGAGATGTTCGCGAGGGAACCGGACGTCGCCGTCAACGTTTTCCGCCCCCTTATGTATAAGCGCGTATCCATAGCCACCGCGGGAGCGGAGCTTGCCCCGATCATCAACGTCCTTAACAGGATTTTTTCCGATAGAAAGGCTATGGCATACGTCCATGAGCTACATCGGCGCGGCGAAATACGGTTCTACCATAAAGTCTTCTTAGAGAGCCTGAGCGAAAGCGAGCGCGGCTATTATGAAAGACGCCTGCAATCTGGCATTCCCATTCCCATCGGCGCCAGCCCCACCAATTACCCCGTCGAGTTTTACAACGACAACGAAGAACGCTGGGACGGAGTCGCCTTCGATATTCTCGCCGAAATCAGCGAGATCACCGGTCTTACGTTTCGACCGGTCGAGTTCGCTAAAGACAACTGGCCGCTCCTGCTGAAAATGTTGAGGAGCGGCGATCCAGACGCGCCGATGTTGCTAGACGTAGGTTACAACGAAATCCGCGCCAAAGATTTTATATTCGCCGACAAGCCCTATATGTTGGATCATTACGCGCTCGTCTCGGAGAGCGGTCTTAGGAATCTTAGGCACGACGAAGTGCTTTATCACCGCGTCGGACTCCTGCAAGACTCTATGTTTTCAGAAGTCTTTCAGCAGTGGTTTCCAAGTCATACCAATACGGTGCATTTTAGCTCCCAATACGAAGAGTTCGAGGCGCTAGAGGCAGGCAGAATCGATCTTCTTATGCTGAGCCAGTTGCACTTTTCCTACATAACCAATTTTTTGAAACGAACTAATTTCAAGATCAATATGGTCTTTGAGGAGCCGCTGCGCACCGGCTTTGGTTTTAGCAAGGAGCAGGAGGATTTGCGCGGCATTATCAGCAAGGCGCAGGCGCTAGTCGATACGCAGAGTATCGTCAGGCGGTGGGAATACTCGATCTTCGACTATCAAAGCGCGGACGCGCAAACGCGCGCCATTTTGCTGGGCAGCGCCAGCTTCTTTATGCTGCTTGTTATCGCGCTCCTAACGTTGTTGCTCTTTCAGCGCCGCCGCGAGGGCAACCGCCTGCGCGCGCTGGTCGCCGAACGCACCCGCGAGCTGGCGGAGCAGGTGAAAGTTACCGAAGCCGCGTCCGAAGCCAAAAGCCATTTTCTCGCCCGCATGAGCCACGATATGCGTATCCCTCTGAACGCCATTATCGGTCTTTCAGGAATGATTCTCTCCGAAGGCAAGGACGCGACCGAGCGGCGAAACGTAGAAAACGTCCGCGACGCGGGACTCACCCTGCTCGCCCTCGCCAACGACGTGCTTGATATTTCCAAGATCGAGGCGGGACGTTTCGAGCTTTCGCCCGTGGAATACGACACCCCAAGCCTTATCAACGACATCGCCGTTATGAACGTCGTCAGACGAGGCAGCAAATCCATCTCGTTTAACATAACGGTAGATGAAACCTTGCCAAGCCGCCTGCGCGGCGACGATCTGCGCGTGCGTCAGATTTTCAACAATCTGCTCTCCAACGCCTTCAAATACACGGAGGGCGGCGAAGTGGAATGGCGGCTTTCGTGGGCGCAAGAAGGCGATTCTATCTGGCTGATCTCCTCGGTGCGGGATACCGGCATCGGCATTCGTCCGGAAAATCTGGACAAGATTTTCACCGATTACAATCAGGTGAATGCCGATTCCGTCCGTCATATCGAGGGCGCCGGACTTGGTTTGTCTATCGCCTTGAATATGGCGAGGCTTATGGACGGCGATCTAACGGTGGAGAGCGAATACGGCAAAGGCTCGACCTTTTCCGTGCGCATTCGGCAGGACTCCGTAGGCGCGGAGCCGATCGGCGCCGAGCTGGCGCGGGAGATACGGCAGTTCCAGCGCGGCGTTAGAGACAGATCGCATTGCCCGCAAATCGTCTATCCTCGCCTAAACTACGCGCGCGTGCTGGTAGTTGACGACGTGGAAAGCAATCTGGACGTCGCCACGGGTATGATGAAGCCCTACGGAATGCGGATTGATTGCGTAACCAGCGGTCAGCAGGCGATCGAACTGGTGCGCGCGGGGCAGACGCGCTACGACGCTATTTTTATGGATCACATGATGCCCAATATGGACGGCGTAGAGGCGTTGCAAAGGATTCGCGCCATCGGCACAAAATACGCGGCGACAATTCCCGTCGTCGCGCTTACCGCCAACGTTATCTCTGGCAACGAGCAGCGATTTTTAGAAAAGGGTTTTCAGGCGTTTATCGCCAAGCCGATCGATATGTTGCGGCTGGACGCGGTTATTCAGCGCTTTGTCCGCAACAAGGCGCTAGAAAAGGCGCAGACGCAAATCGATCGTATGCAAACCGCTAAGGATGGCGGCGCGCAAACGGCGCAAGCGTCGCTTCTGAGCGACGCGAATATTCCCGATCTGGACGTAAAAAGCGCTCTAGATCGGCTATCGGGCGATACAAAAGCGTATCGGCAAGCGTTGGAATCCTTTGTCAGGCGCGCGCCCGATCTGCTGAAAAAGGCGCGCGCGGTCTCCGAAGATGGATTAGCGGAGTATATCGCCGCCATTCACGCCATTTGCGGCGGCAGTCAGGGCATTGGCGCGACGGCGATCGGACAAAAGGCGGTTGAACTAGAGGCGGCGGCGAGGAGCGGCGATCGCGCCTTTATCGCTAAGCGCAACTTGGAGTGTTTAGAGCGCGCGGAACGACTGATCTCAAACATTTCTAATCTGCTGGCGAAAACCGACGGCGATACGGAAAAACCGCTTAAAGACGCGCCAGACGCGGCGACGCTTTCAAGGCTTAAAACGGCTTGCGCCGCTTACGATATGGACGCGGCGGACGCGGCGTTGGAAGAGTTGGAAGCCTTTCGCTATCGAAACGGACAGGATTTGATCGTCTGGCTACGAGAACAGGCGCGCGCGACGGAACTGCGACGCATAGCGGACGAGTTAGCGAAACTTGAGACGCAAAACGCGACCGCGCGTAAGCGCTCAAGCGCCGAGCGACGGCGAACATAGGATAAATGATGGAAAAGCGACCGAAAATTATGTTTGTGGACGACGATATGTCCAATCTGATTATGGGCAAAAATATGCTCAAGGACCGCTACGAGGTCTATCCCCTGCCTTCGGCGGCTAAACTCTTTGAAACGCTAGAGCATGTTATTCCAGACCTGATCCTCCTTGATATAGAGATGCCCCAAATGAACGGTTACGAGGCGATGCGCCGCCTCCAATTAGACAAGCGTCTAGCCGCAATTCCCGTGATCTTCGTTACCGTCAGGAGGGACGAAGGCAGCGAACTAGAGGGTCTAAGTCTTGGCGCGATCGACTATGTGTTCAAGCCGTTTTCCGCGCCGCTACTGCTGAAACGAATCGAAAATCATCTGCTTACCGCCCTTCAAAAGAAAGAGCTTGCGCTGTATAACGCCGACTTGCAGGGTCGGGTGCGTCAGCAAAGCGGGCATATTATCGAGTTGCAAAATTTGGCGTTGGGGACGGTAGCCGATCTGGTCGAGTTCCGCGACGACGTAACCGGCGGGCATATTAACCGCACGCGGGAGTATCTGCGCTTGCTGATCGAGACGCTAAAGCGCGAAGGCATTTATCGAGAGCAGGTTTTGGCGTGGGATATGGACCTTTTGCTTGCCTCCTCGCAACTGCACGACGTGGGCAAGATCGCGATCAACGACGCCATCTTAAATAAACCGGGGAAACTGACGGCGAAAGAGTTTGCCGTAATGAAAACGCATGTGAAGATCGGTCTTCGTATTATTGAGAAAATCGAACGAAAAACGGCGGAACACGCCTTCTTGCGCCACGCTAGAACATTTATCGCCACGCACCACGAGAAATGGGACGGAAGCGGCTATCCGCTGGGGCTAAGCGGCGCCGACATTCCGTTGGAGGGGCGGCTGATGGCGATCGCCGACGTATATGACGCGCTGATCTCTCAACGTCCCTATAAGCCGTCGTTTGATACTAAAAAGGCGGCGCGCATCATTATCGGAGGCGGCGGAACGCATTTCGACCCGTCGCTGATAGAGATATTTCGCAAGGCGGTCGGCGGTTTCACGCAGATCGTCGAAAACGAACGGAACGCGTCGTTATTGCGCTAATCGCCGATCGCCGCATATAGCCGAACGTTATGGAAGGAGAAGATAATTATTGCGGTCAAAATAGAACTCTCCGATATATACCGAAATTATATTGCTTGTTTGAACCGGCAAGATTGGCAAAAACTGGAGCGCTATGTTGATAATAATATATACTATAATGATAAGCGGATAGGATTATCTGGTTATCGCAAAATGCTGGAAAAAGATTTTTACGACATTCCCGATCTTTACTTCAACATTCAACTATTGGTTTCTGACGGGCGTTATATAGCAAGTCGTTTATCGTTCGATTGCTCGCCTATGGCGAAAATATATTCTATGAATTCCGAAAAGGAAAAATCATTAAAGTATGGTCAATTATAGATAAGGCGGCTATTGAATCGCAACTTTAGCGCGATAACAAAACTTTTCGCTCGATTAATAAAGAGGCAATAGTTATGAGTAAATTGCGAGGCGTGTCCGATACGCTGTTTATTCCCTTAGCGGCGCGCGTATTTGTGTCAAAAAAATTTCCCGAATACTTTTTTGATGAAAAAGCCTTATTATTAGAAAAATATATTCCAAGCGACGCCATACTAAAAAAATCCTCTGAATACTCGTTTATAGCTTCCGTCGCGAGATATTACAACCTTGACTCGATGGTAAAAGCGTTTATTAGTAAAAACGCTAAAAGCAATATAGTCTATCTCGGCGCCGGATTTGAAACGGCGTATTATCGCTTAAACGATCAAACGGCGACTTTTTATGAAATTGATCTGTCCGACGTAATCGCCGCAAGAGGCATGATATTGGGCGAACAAACCAACGATCTGTTAATCGCCGGCGATATATTCGATATGCATTGGGCGAAACGGATTGACAAATCGCTTCCGACGCTGCTTGTCGCCTACGGCGTTTTTCAATACTTCAAAGAGGATAAGATAGTCCAATTTATTTGCGATCTAAAAAAGAGTTTCTTAAACGCCGAGCTAATATTTGACGCGACTAATAAAACAGGTATTAAATACGCGAATAAGTATGTGAAAAAAACCGGAAATACCGACGCGCCCGTCTATTTTTACATTGACGATAGCGTAGCATTTTCAAAGAGAACCGAAACAACGTTAATAGAGGAGCGCGTTTTTTTACCGACGCAAGAAAAATACTAGCAAAAAGACTAAAGTTATATACTAAAATCGCGATGAAAGTCGTCGATGATAAAAAAGAGCTATGTTGCTGCGCCTTAGAATAAATTAACGTATTAAACAGCGATCTCCGTCGCCGAACGAGATTATAGTTTCGTATATTCCTTGACGTATTCTACGCCAGACCACGCCGTCATAACGACCGCGATCCAGAGTAGCGTATCGCCCAAATAGGGGAACCAATCGACTATCAACGCGATACACGCGGCGATCTGCGCGCCCGTTTTCCATTTGCCTAGATTGGACGCTCCCACCGCTTTGCCCTCCGCCGCCGCGACGACGCGAAGCCCCGTGATGAAAAACTCCCGCCCTAAAATAATAAAAACCGCCCAAGCGTTCGCGCGAGCGGTAAGCGCCAAACCCAAAAACGCCGAAAGCATAAGCAGTTTATCCGCAAGCGGGTCTAAGATCGAGCCTAGTTTTGTGGCTTGATTGAACAATCGCGCGATCATACCGTCAAAAAAATCGGTGATCGCCGCGAAAGCAAACAGCAAGCCCGCGAAATAATCAAGCCATGTGAAATGTATATCGCCGAACAGATCGCGATTTACCAGCGCCAAAAAAATAAGCGGCGCGGCGAAAATCCGCGCCCACGCTAAAAAATTAGGCAGATTCATCAGGTAAAGGAGCTGCCGCCGTCGGCAATAATCGTCTGCGCGTTGATCCAATAGCTATCTTTGGAACACAAAAACAGCGCCGCGCCCGCCATATCGTTCGGCTGTCCCATTCTGCCAAGCGGCGTCCTAGCGATCGTAGCCGCTTTCATCTCCTCGTAGTTGGGGAATTTACGCAAAGCGTCGGTTTCGATAGGTCCGCCCGAAAGCGCGTTGACGCGAATGTTCTTGCTCGCTAGTTCAACGGCGGCGTATTTGACCATAATCTCCAGCGCGGCTTTGCTCGTTCCGTGTCCGGCGTAGTTTTCGGTATGCACGAGGTTGCCCGTGGAGCTGATCGCCACGATAGAGCCGCCGCCGCTTTTTTCTATTCGCTTCGCCGCTTCTTGCGCGCCAATCACAAACGCCAATACGGTCGCCGTATAGATATTGTTTAGCCCTTTGGGTTTAAGGCGCATAAACGGCGCGAAACCGCCGACCACGGGGCGACCCGATATGATCGCGCTGGAGATAAAGAAATCGATCGTTTCAAAATCCTTGTCTATCTCTTCAAACGCCGCTTTATAGGTTTCGGGTTCTAGTATGTCGAGCTTATAGTAGCGAGCTTTGATCTTATGCGTTTTTTCAAACTCGTTCGCTATCGCTTTGGCTTCGTCCTCGTTGCTATTGTAAGTAAAAGCTATGTTCGCTCCGTTTTGCGCAAACTTGGTAATAATCGCCCTGCCTATGCCGCGCGTTCCCCCGCTTAACACGAGAGTTTTCCCCTTAAACTCCGACATCAAAACCCTTTCGTCTCGTAATTTTTTAATACCCGCTCTAGCTGCGCCATAGTCTCCGCGCTAGGCGCGACAAGCGGCAAACGATATTCGAGCGCGTCGAGCAAACCGCTTGCGAACATCGCCGCTTTGATTGGGATCGGGTTGCTTTCCAAAAACAGCGCTTTGTTTATGGCGTAAAGTTTGTCGCTTAACTTTTTTGACGTAGCGTAATCGCCCTCAAGCGCGCTATCGAGACACGAGGCGACCAGATCGGGCAGTAGATTGCCCGTAACGCTGATCGCCCCCCTGCCCCCGTTTGCCATAATCGGATAGTTGATCGCGTCGTCGCCGCTATAGATCGCAAAATCGGGCTTTGCCGCGCCGATAGCGATCGCGCGCTCTACAAGCCCCGTAGCCTCCTTGATCCCTATGATATTTTTCAGATCGTCGGCTAAACGACAAACCGTCTGCGGCAAAATATCCGCGCCCGTGCGCGAAGGCACGTTGTAGAGAATAATCGGAATCTCGATCGATTCGGCGATCGCTTTATAATGCTGATACAACCCCTCTTGCGTCGGCTTGTTATAGTAAGGCGTAACGCATAAAATAGCGTCCGCGCCCGACTTTTGGGAGAATTTCGCCAGATCGATAGCCTCGCGCGTGGAGTTGCTGCCCGCGCTCGCCACGACTTTGACGTCGGTGTTTTTGCAGACGGCGATCGCCGCTTCGACGCACTCTCTGTGTTCGGCGTGGCTTAACGTGGCGCTCTCGCCCGTCGTGCCGACGGAAACAATACCGCGCGCGCCGTTTGCTATCTGACGCTTGATCAGCTTTTCGTATTGATTAAAATCGACCTCGCCGCCTCTAAACGGCGTGACAATAGCGGTGATTAACCCATCGATCATCTATTTGCTCCTTAATATAATAGTCGTCGAACGATCGGCGTTCAGATAGTTCAGCGCCGCCGATTGTATCGCTTTTGCTTCTAGCTTCTCTATCGATTCCTCGTAAGTTAAAAGCGGTTTTAGATCGCCTCTGATAAGGTAATCGCCAAATATCCTAGCGAGCGAATCGCTTCCTTCTAGCGATCTGACGAACTCGCTTCGCGCGAGCGTCTTGATTTTATCGACCTCTTTTTGCGTAGGGCGCTTTTGTTGCGCGGCGGCGATTTCAGACAAAATCTCTTTTTCCACGCGCTCGGCTTTAACGTTGGGATTACAAACGGCGGCTATGATAAACAGACCCGGATCGCTAAACTCCATCGTATAGGCGCTTATAGAATTTACTAGTCGCAACTTATCTATCAACTTTGCCTGCAAACGCGAGCTTTGCCCTTCGCTAAGCATATACGCCAGCGCGTTTAACGGCGCTATATCGGGGTGATTAAAGGCGGGTATTTTCCACGCGATCATCAGCATTTCGACTTCGCTCTCTCTTTTAATCTCCGATCGCCTCGCGCCGCGTTGTTCAGGCTCGGTTATGGTTATATTCGCTAATTTTGCGCCGTTTTTTATGCCGCCAAAACGCTTTTGAGCGAGCTTGAACAGTTCGCTTGAATTGAAATCGCCCGCAACGAGCAAAACGGCGTTTTGCGGCTGATACCACGCGCTATGAAACGCCCTTATATCGTCGATCGACCAGCTCTCTATATCGCCCGCAAAGCCGATCGGCGTCCAATGATACGGGTGATACTGATAGGCTAAATTAAACAGCTCGAAATACATCGCGCCAAAGGGCGAGTTTTCCGTGCGCCAGCGGCGCTCTTCGGCTACGACGTTTCTTTCGGGTTGAAACTCCTCGTCCTTTAAACTTAGGTTCGCCATCAGTTCCGCTAACAGCTCTAAACTTTTATCGATATTTGGCGACGCGCTTTTGATAAAGTAATGCGTGTAATCAAAGCCTGTGGAGGCGTTGGTAACGCCGCCGTAACTTTTGACGATCCGATCAAACTCGCCGGCGGCTAAGTTTTTGGAGCTTTTGAAATTCATATGCTCTAACATATGCGCGATCCCGCTCTTGCCCATAACCTCGTTTCTACTGCCGACCTTGTAGAAAACGTCCGCGCTTACGACGCCCGATCCGTTCTTTGTTTCGATCGCGGCGACGGTAAGATTATTTTCTAACGTTTGAATCTCTATGTTTGGCAAACTACCAGCCATTAACGCTCCTACAAAAATCATAATTATCGCTGAAAATCTCATAACGCGCTTCCAACCGCCTCCGAGACGTTTGCAAACCCTTCGGCTTTTATTTTTTCGGCGATTTTGCTATTGACGGTTTTTGCAAACGCCGCGCCGCCGTAAATAAATCCGGTAAAGCCCTGAATCAAACTCGCGCCTAGCTTAATTCTAAGCCACGCCTCGCTCGCGTCCATAATCCCGCCAGAACTAATCAGCGTCGTTTTGCCAAAAAGCTCTTTTGCGATCGCTTTGAAAAACTCGCGGGATTTTTCGCTCAAACAAGCGCCGCTTAACCCGCCGCCGTTTGGCTCGCTACCGGCTATCAGCGAATAGTCGTTTGTGGTGTTGGCGGCGATAATCCCGCTTGAGCCGCTATCGATCGCCGCGACTGAAAGCGCAATCGCCTCTTTGGCGCTCAGATCGGGCGCTATTTTTAAGAACGCGGGCTTTTGCGTAATCGATCGCGCCATAGCAAACAGATCGCGGATAAACGATTCGCTTTGCAGATCGCGCAGATTGGGCGTATTGGGCGAACTAAGATTAAACGCCAGATAGTCGGCTACTAGGGCGGCTTTTTTAACGCCGATCTCGTAGTCCTCAAGCGCTTTTTCATTCGCCGTCGTTTTGTTTTTACCGAGATTAACGCCGATTGGGATCGCAAACGGCGTTAGAGTTTTGACGCGCGCTAAAACCGCGTCTAGTCCGTCGTTGTTGAAACCCATCGCGTTTTGTAGCGATCTACGCTCGATATGCCGCCACAAGCGCGGTTTTGGATTGCCGCTTTGCGGTTTTGGCGTGATCGAGCCAACCTCTATAAACCCAAAGCCAAGCGCGGCAAGCGGTCTAATCATCGTCGCGTTTTTATCAAATCCCGCCGCGACGCCGAACGGATTATGAAAATCCAAGCCAAACAGCGTTTGTTTTAGCGATAGATCAATCGCTGCGTAACGATTGGCGATCGCGCCAAGCGCGAAAGGAATCTTTTCCGCGCCGCGCAAAGCAAACTCCGCAAACGTATGCGCCCCTTCGGGCGGCAACCTAAAAAGTATGTTGCGAAGCGCGGAGTAATCGAGACTCAAACGGATACCGCCTATTTTCTAGGGATTGTAACCAATCGCCGCTAAACCGCAACGCGCTACAATCCGCTATCTTAACGGGAGGTAATCGTGCGAGTTGCGATCATCGGAGGCGGTAAATGGGGGCAGGCGCTACAAACGGCGTTCCTCGACGGCAAAGTAGAGGTTGGCGTCGCCTCTCGCGTTCAGCGGGATTTGCCCAATATGGTCAGCGTCGAAGCCGCGCTGGAGGCGCCTTTATTGGTTATGGCTATTAGCGTTCAAGCCACGCGCGAGTGGCTTAAAGAGCGCTTTCGGTTCAAAGGGCAGAAAATCCTTGTGGCAAGCAAGGGAATCGACACGCAAAGCGGCAAATTTCTCAACGAAATATACGCCGATTTCGCGCCGCGCGAGAACGCGGCGTTTTTAAGCGGACCGGGCTTTGCGGCGGAGATTTCCAAAAAACTACCCGCCGCGCTGACTATCGCCTCCATATCGGACGAAACCGCCGCGACCTTTACGCGCTGTTTTCCAAATTGGATAAAAACCTACCGATCCTCCGACGTAATCGGCGCGGAGATAGCGGGCGCGTATAAAAACGTTATCGCGATCGCCGCCGGAACCTGCGCTAGTTTGGAGCTAGGCGCGAACGCCAGAGCCGCCCTAATTACGCGCGGGCTTGCCGAAATGACGCGGTTTGGTCTGTTTTTTGGCGCGAACTTGGAGACTTTCTTGGGCTTGGCGGGCGTAGGAGATTTGACGCTCACCGCCACAAGCGCGCTAAGCCGAAACTATCGCGTCGGATTCGCGCTCGGACAAAAGCGGACGCTAGAAAGCGTCTTGAACGAGTTGGGCGAAGTGGCGGAGGGCGTGCCTACCGCCCGCGCGATCGTAAAGTTAGCCGCCGACAACAAGCTATACACGCCGATAGCAAACGAGGTGGCTAAGCTATTTGACGGCGGCGATCCGTCGGCGAGCGTCGAGTCTTTGTTGATTCGCGCCAACGAAAAGGAGTTTTAGTGGACGAGATGACTCTGTTTTTGCAAAAAGTAAAAGGGGCTTCGAGGGTCGTCGCGAAACTTGACGGCAAAACTAGAGCGGCGCTAATAGACGAGATGGCAAACGCGATCGAGGCGAACAAGGCGGCGATCTTAGAGGCAAACGGGATAGATATGCGTAACGGCGCCGATCTCTCAAACGCTATGCGCGATCGATTGGAACTAAACGACAAGCGCGTTTTGGAGATTGTAAAGGGTTTGAAAGAGATTGCCGCTTTGCGCGATCCTATCGGCGCGGTGATAGAGGGTTGGATTACCGAAGATAACTTAAAAATCGAGAAAGTATCCGCGGCGATCGGAGTCGTGGGCGTGATTTACGAGTCGCGTCCGAACGTTACGGCGGACGTAGCCGCGCTATGTTTTAAGTCCGCCAACGCCGCGATACTAAAAAGCGGCAAGGAGGCGGCGCGCAGCTCCGCGGCGATCGTAGGCGTTTTGCAGGGCGTATTAGAGAAAAACCGACTGCCCAAAGAGGCGATCGCCCTACTGCCCGATAGCTCCCGCGAAGCGGTCAAATGGCTTGTCAGGCAGGATAAATACATCGATCTGATCGTCCCGCGCGGCGGCGAGGCGCTGATAAA
Organism: Helicobacteraceae bacterium; assembly: GCA_031258155.1. Taxonomy (NCBI): domain Bacteria; kingdom Pseudomonadati; phylum Campylobacterota; class Epsilonproteobacteria; order Campylobacterales; family Helicobacteraceae; species Helicobacteraceae bacterium. The sequence goes on from JAIRNH010000045.1 coordinate 16,048, forward strand.
ATTGGTCTCTCAAAACGCTACCGTTCCCGTCGTTAAGCATGATAAAGGGGTATGCCATCTCTACCTACACGAAAGCGCCGAGTATGACAAAGCCGAGAGCGTGGCGATCAACGCCAAAGTTCAAAAGCCCAGCGCGTGCAACGCGATCGAAACGTTGCTAATCGACGAGGCGATCGCCGCGGCGTTTCTGCCAAAACTTAAAGCGGCGTTTGATCTGCGCGGCGTAGAGCTTCGCGGTTGCGAAAAAACCAGCGCAATCATCGACGTGAAAACGGCGGACGAAACGGATTGGGCGACGGAGTATTTAGACAATATCCTATCGGTAAAAACGATCGGCGGGATCGATGAAGCGATAGCGCATATTCAAACCTACGGATCGGCGCACAGCGAAGCCATTATCGCGCGCGATCACGGCGCGATCGAGAGGTTTTTGCGCGAAATCGACGCGGCGTGCGTCTATGCCAACGCCTCCACGCGCTTTACCGACGGCGGCAAATTTGGCTTTGGCGCGGAGGTTGGAATCAGCACAAACAAGTTTCACGCGCGCGGACCTATGGGAATTAGGGAGCTAACGACCTATAAATATCTAATCTACGGCGACGGACAGATAAGAGAGTAATCTATGCGAGGCGCTTGCGCCAAACAAAGATAGCGCGACTTTGATCGCATAGGCGCGTTAGTTGCTGCGGCGATAAAGCGCGAGATCGCGTTACTTGCGAGGCAAAGCGGCGGAGTATCCCATAAACTTCCCTCCCAATAGCGCTTGCGCTTTTCATACGCGCGGCTTTCCATATGTTTTTGACTAGGAAATAGAACTCGCCTAACGGTAGCAAAGCGGTATTCGCCGTTTATGGTTTTGTCGGTATTGCTAAGATACAGTCTCGCAATCCGTAAGAAATTACTTTTGTCTAGCTATTTCTCTATTGCGGATCGCGACCATTGGACTGATCTTGTTATACCTGTTATACTCGCGCGGAGCAAGCGCGCGCGCTTCGTAATCGCAAAGGAATGCGGGAATCCATCCCTGTAAGACTTTGCAAAATACAGAAATCCGTCTTTCACGCCTTCGGCGGGAATCCATCTTTTGATGTTCGTTGTTATGGATTCTCGCTTGCGCGGAAATAGCGGAGGAGCAGAAATAGCAAGATTTCCATACGCTTTAGTCGCGGCGCGTTAAATACGCTATACGTTGTTAAGAAACCTCTACTTGCTCCGCTCCCGTCAGACGCGCCGCGATCGCCGAAGCGATCGTTTCGGCGTTTGAAGCGAAAAAGAAATGATCGCCTTCAAGCGGAGTGAATACGCTGTTTTTGATCAACTCGGCGATTATCTCGCCGCTTTTTAACGGCGTAGCCCGATCGGTTTTGCCCCAGAAAATTAGCGTCGGTTTATCCCGTTTGGCAAACTCGGCGGAAAAATCCTCGTCCACTACTATTTTTAGCGTTTCATACATATTTTCGCTCATACCGCTAGCGTCTTTTGTGCGAAACCAATCGCGCAACGCGCCCGCGCCAAAGCGCTTAATGCGTTTAGCCAGCGCGATTTTTAGGCGCACCGCTAAAGATTTTGGCTTTGGAATACCCGCGCTGCCAAGCAAGACCAATAATTGCGGATCGAGCAGGGTAGCAATCTTGCCGCCAAAGCTATGCCCTATAATCGCCTTCGGCGCGAAATCCAGCTCGTTAAACGCGGCGGCGATTATTTGCGCGTAATCTTTCGTCGCCAAAGCGCGATCGTTTTTGCTCGCGCCAAAACCGGGCAGATCGATATATAGCGCCCGAAAACCGCCAAAATAGCGCGAAAAAGCGTTCTTCATCAACTCTTTGTTCGCGCCCCAGCCGTGCAAAACGGCGACTTTTGGCATATCCGCCGCGCCCTCTAGCAGATAGGATATTTCATAAACGCCCGTCGGCGTTTTAACGGCTCTGATCGCCACTACCGATAACCCGCGTTTGGATCACAGCTTGCCCTTCGCCGTTTTAATCGATCGGATATAGTTGTAGGTTACGGCGATCTGTCTAGAGCGCGGCAGAGAGTCCATAAGCTCGTTTAACGTCGTTTCGTAATCGTCAAAAAGATGGTTGGCGAGACTGCCCGGAATCGGGTTGATCTCGTTTAATACCGCCTCGTTATTCACGACAAAAAAATCGCAACGGATCAGCGCGCCGTCAAAACCTTGCGAATAGATTTTCTTAAACGTTTCGCGCAAAGCCTCCGCCGTTTCGTTTGGCAGCGCGGCTTCTTCGACCTTGCCCTCGCGGGCAAAATCAAGATACTTTTGCTCGAAATCCAACAATTCTTTTTTTTGCGGTTGCTCGATTACGGATAGCCGCCACCCGTCAAGCGTTTTGCATCCGGCAAGATTATACTCGCGCACGTCGGCTATAAACGGCTCCACAATCGCCTCGTCGTCAAACTCAAACGCCATATCGATCGCATAGCTTAACTCGCTTTCGTTTTTCGCGACGCATACGCCGATCGAGCTGCCAAGCCGCAACGGTTTAATGATAAACGGGTAGGGTATGTCGATCGCATCGCCGCGTTTTATTATCTGATAGGGCAATGTTTTTACGCCCGCCGCCGCCGCTAAAAACTTCGTAAAAAGTTTGTTGTAGCTTAACACCGACGCCTCTAATCTAGGTCCCACATACGCTATGGCGTAAAACTCGAAAAGCGCGGCGAGTTTTCCGTCCTCGCCGTCCGCGCCGTGCGCGACGCTGATCACCGCGTCGCCGTCGATTGGCGTTCTACCAAATAGCGTTTTGCGCTCAAATCCGCCCCGCGCCAGAAAAAGCTCCGTGTTTTTCCTATATCGCCCGCTTGCGAAATGCTCGGCTTTCATATCGATTAGGTTGATTAAGTAAAAGCGGCGATCGGGAGACAAAAACACAAACGAGCATTGCGCGCTGATCGCTTTGTGTAGCGAGATCGCGCTAACGATGCTAATCTCGTGTTCGTAACTTTGACCGCCGAATAGTATGATAGGCTTTCTCATTTGCTTGCTTTCTCGAATCGGTTTTCGGTGATTGGAGCGCGAATTGTATCGCATAATAGCCACAACCGCGAGCCTTGATCAAACAGGCGGAAGTAAAGGTAGGCTAAAATCGCGGTTTATTTTGCGTCTGTTTAAGGAAGGTTTTGAGAACGCGATACGCGACGGAGTTAAGCCGAAACGATATAGGCAAAGAGGTTGAGGTTGCGGGTTGGGCGGATAGCGCGCGCGATCACGGCGGCGTTATCTTTATCGATCTTAGGGATAAAAGCGGGATTATTCAACTTGTTTGCGATCCCGCCGATAGCAAGGAGGCGCACGAGAGCGCAAACGCGGTTAGAGGCGAGTTTGCGATCGCGGCTAAGGGCAAAGTCCGCGCAAGAGGCGAGGGGCTGACCAATCCGCGCCTGAAAACGGGCGAGATCGAGATTGTGGTAGATACGCTTACGATCGCGAATAAAAGCGCCACGCCGCCGTTTGCGATCGGCGATCATAAGGTCTCCGAAGAGACGCGGCTAAAATACCGCTACCTCGATCTGCGAAGCCCCAAACTGCAGGAGAATTTTCGCTTGCGCTCGCGCGTAAGCCACGCTATGCGCGTCAGCTTGCTAGAGCAAGGCTTCACGGAGATTGAAACGCCGATTTTGACGCGCCCCACGCCCGAAGGCGCGAGGGATTATCTTACGCCAAGCCGCGTTCATCAGGGCGAGTTTTACGCGCTGCCGCAGTCGCCGCAACTATTCAAACAACTGCTTATGATCGCGGGGTTTGATCGCTACTATCAGATCGCCCGCTGTTTTCGAGACGAGGACCTTCGCGCCGATCGCCAGCCCGAATTTACGCAAGTTGACGTAGAGATGAGCTTTTGCGACGATAACGAAGTGATGGACGTAGCCGAGAAGCTGCTAAAAGCCGCGTTCAAAGCCGCCGAACGCGACATAACTATTCCGTTTGAGCGAATGAGCTATCGCGACGCGACGGAGATATACGGCTCGGACAAGCCCGATCTGCGTTACGCTCTGGAGCTGATCGATGTGATCGACCTGTTTTCAAATACGGGCTTGAAGGTGTTCGCCGAGATCGCCAAAGACGCTAAGCGCAACAGAATCAAAGCGCTTAAAGTGGAAAACGGCGATCGGCTCACGCGCAAAGAGATTGACTATCTGACCGATTTTGTCGCCAAGTTCGGCGCGAAGGGGTTGGCGTGGATTAAGCTAAAAGAGGGCGCGTTGCAAGGTCCGATCGTCAAGTTTTTGGGCGAAGACGAGCAGAGGGCGATTATCGAGCGCGCGGGGGCTAAGGAGGGCGATCTGATCTTCTTTGGCGCGGGGAGCAAAAAGATTGTGCTGGATTATATGGGGCGGCTCCGCCAAGAGATCGCGCGACTGCTTAAACTAGCCGATCCAAACGAGTTTCGCTTCCTATGGGTCGTCGATTTTCCGATGTTCGAGCGCGGCGAGGACGGCAAACTCGCGGCGTTGCACCACCCCTTCACCCGCCCGCGCGATCTAGGCGCGAGCGATCCAGAGGAGATACAATCGATCGCCTACGACGTCGTTCTTAACGGCTGCGAGCTTGGCGGCGGCAGTATCCGCATTCATGACGAGGAGCTTCAAAAAGAGGTGTTCAAGCTGCTGAATATCTCGCCCGAAGAGCAGAACGCTAAGTTTGGATTTTTGCTAGACGCTTTGAAATTCGGCGCGCCGCCGCACGGCGGTTTTGCGATCGGGCTTGATCGATTGATTATGCTTATAAGCGGCGCGGAGAGCATTCGAGACGTGATCGCCTTTCCAAAAACGCAACGCGCGCAGTGTCTGATGAGCGGCGCGCCCGCACAGGCGGAAGAGGCGCAGTTAAGCGAGCTTGGTTTGCGCCTTCGCAAACAAAATAGATAGAGGAGCGACAATGAAAAAAATATTCTTAGTAATCGGAGCGCCCGGCAGCGGCAAAACAACCGACGCGGAACGCATAGCCAAAAACTCGCCTGAAAAGATCGCGCACTACAGCGCGGGCGATCTGCTTCGCGCCGAAGTGGCGAGCGGCAGCGATCGCGGCAAAGCGATAGACGGTTTTATCAGCAAGGGCAATCTGGTGCCGCTTGAGATCGTGGTCAATACGATCGTGGGCGCGATCAAACAAAGCGACAAAGACGCGGTGATTATCGACGGTTACCCGCGCAGCGTCGATCAGATGGATGCGTTAGATACGATTCTTAAAAACGAAAAAAGCGTAAAACTAGCGGCGGTGATCGAGGTCGAGGTAGGCGAAAAAACCGCGAGAGAGCGGGTTCTTGGACGCGCGCGCGGCGCGGACGACGACGAGAAGGTGTTTGATAACCGAATGAACGTTTATCTTGAGCCGATCGAAGATATACGCAGGTTTTACGCCGTAAAGAATCTGCTAAAAAAGATCGACGGCGAGCGGGCGATCGACGAGATCGTAAGCGAAATGAACGACTTTATTCAATCCAAACTATAGGGGGACTTTGTGGATATTACGAAATTAAGCGCGGGTGAAAATCCCAACAAGATTACGGCGGTTATTGAGATACCATACGGTTCAAATATCAAATACGAGCTAGACAAAGAAAGCGGCGCGATCGTAGTCGATCGGGTGATGTTTTCGTCGGTGTTTTATCCCGCGAATTACGGCTTCGTGCCTAAAACGCTTGCCGACGACGGCGATCCGGCGGATATTTTGGTATTAGGCGACTACGCGGTGGCGCCGGGATCGGTTATTAAATGCCGTCTGATCGGAATGTTGGTTATGGAGGACGAAAGCGGTCTGGACGAGAAACTTATCGCCGTTCCAAACTCCAAAATCGATCCGCAGTTCGATCGCGTCTCTAAACTCGACGAACTGCCCGAAATCACGCTTAAACGGATCAAAAACTTCTTTGAAACCTACAAGATTTTAGAACCGGGCAAATGGGTAAAGGTCAAGGATTTCAAAGGCGTAGATGAAGCCAAAGCCGCGCTTGATAAGGCGCTTAAAGCCTACAAAGACTAACGCCATTTGCGTTCCCGACCACTCTCGCGTTTGCGCTAACGAGACGCTAAGGCGCAAACCGTGGCCGTGCATATGCAAGGCGGCGGCGTTCCAACGATAAACGCTTTAAAATTTGCTTTAGGATTAATATGTTACTATACTGTGTAGTTATGTTGATTCAACAAGTAGGAAGGGAGATGGAGTTATGGAGCGTATTCAAAGTAGCGGTCATAAACTACAAGGTTTTAGCGGTGATGGATATCGTATCAAAGATGTTCGTCAAGTGTGGGGATTCATCATAGTGCCAGTAGTCTTTTTCTTTGCAGGTTTTGTCTTTTTTGCGATGCCTGCCATAGAGAAGGGCATGATTGGAAAAATAGATATCACAGGTATCACAATTTGTTTGTTTTTCGCGGCTTTTTCAGTGCTGATTGCTAGGGCTAGGTTGAGCGGCGTCATTCTTTATCTGCGAGATGATATTTTAGAATTTCCTGGCGGAGGCATCGCGGCTAATAACATATTAGATTATTTCAGGCCAAGTTTTTTACTTCAGGCTTTTAAACGTAGCCGTGTCCGCATCTCGGAAATACGAGACATTACGCGTTACGATAAGATATACAAGAGCGCAAACAAGAATACTGTGTATTACATCAAGTTTAACGGTAACTTTGGAGCGGCTAACATCAACTTTATTACCGAAGGAAAGCGTGATGAACTTTATTCAATTTTGACGGAAATTAATGGCATGGGCACCCCAATCGTGATTCGTGGAATATAACGTTGCTGGCAAATGAACATAATAAATTGTCTTCCGATTCCCTCTTTTTTTCTTACAGCATCCAACACGAGGCATTAACCCGCGCTATAAAGTCGCGGACAATGGCAGAAAGACAAAGAATGGTAATAAAAACATTGGACACGCCATCCGTTGTTCTCGTTAGTCCTTTTGCGATAGTGGCAAGAGATACAAACCCGCAAAAAAAAGAATGGTATTCATTATTCTCACGATTTCTCAGTACAACTTTAGCGTTTTCCACAATGAAAGCGTGTAGCGCTAAGGATTATAACGCTTGACGGTCTGGAAGTCGTGGTGTTGTGGGCGACGTAGAAAACTACAAGCGGCGATTTTCGCAACATTATCGCACCTGCGGCTCTCTCCGTATTATTTCGATTTCACCGCTTGAATTATTGCGCGAATAACTCAAAGCGTCATCTTATAAACGTAGCGCGAGATCAGGCGGATTAAAGAACTTGAGAATGGTGTTTTCACAAATTCTTAGCGATGCGATGATCGAAGGGGTTATGCCCTCTAACTCATTTAAGTTAGTAAAAGTTTCCCGCGTGTAAAGCGCGGAAAAACACTAGTTTTCGTTGGAAAAAACGAAGCAAATTTTGGCGGTTGATAGCCAGTACAAGGAAATTAGCTTGCTGTAACGTTTTCACGAGTATAAGCCAGTCAGAGATGATGTCTTTGAAGCGGTGTAAGCTATCAATTTTACGAACAGAAAAATTTATATCTGCATCGCTAAAGTGCGCGATAAGACGGTCAAAACAAAAACACCGCCGAGCGAACAGCAATTGATATGCTCCCGGCTATCGAGCAGGCGCTAAGAAAGTAGGGCGAGAGAGGCGACGTGATGTCTCAGACGCAATTGGGCGGTATTCAAACGCTCAGGAGCGTAAGGGTGTCGCGGTTATATCAAACGTTAAGAGGGCACTACTTGATCGCCCCGTGTTATGTATATCATGTGATACTGTCTTTGCGTCGATTATGCTCTCTCGCGGTGAAGACCCTCTATGGGCTTCACATCAGCGAGGTTAGCAACGCCAACACTTTTATCGATAACTACATTACATACGGCGAAGGCGACGACTATCTCGAAAGCGGAGCGAGCACCGATTGCTAGACGGAGGTAAAGATAACGATAAGCTCTATGGAGAAGAAGGCGTCGAACTATTAAGCGGCGGCTTTGATTTAGACTTGGATCGTCTCGAAGGTAACAAAAACTTCGACACATACATAGCCAACGACAAAGACGTTATCTACGACTCCGACGGAGAGGGCGAGGTTCGATTTGAAATCGCCGCAAAGAGCTTCTGGAGCTTAACGGAAGGATTGAGCTTTCTTTAAGGTAAATATTGGTAACGTGTCAATTTCCAGAAAGCGGCGCTGATTGGAACTGAACAAATTGAGAGGGAGAGCGTTTGAAACTGTTTAGCAAAGCGGTGAATTTATTTAATAAAGCGCCCCTTTTAGCGCAAATGGTTATTTTATTGGCGCTTATCGCTTTAGGTTTTCTTATAGCGGCAACGCTTGTTGTTGGCTTTATGTTTAGAGAGGCTATTATAAATGATTTCTTGCAAGCGCTACCTTCCGACTATCCCGTTCCGCCGCACGAAATCAAGGTTGATCTAAGCGAGAAAGGGAATGTTTACAAAACGATGATCAGGGTCAGGATAGAAGAAGGCGTTTATATGTTTCATTTAAAATTTATAGTAAAAAGATTTGAAGAAGACGGAGGGTTTGATAGTAATCAAATGACTAAACTTCTTGGCCAAGACTATTTTGACTACGGTCGTAATGTAAGCTTGCCCGAGGACAGCAAATATGGAGTTTTAATTCCAGTAAAGCTAAAGGTCTGCAAAAAAGACAGCGCAAAATGCGCCGTTGACAAGATATTTTCGACAAGAGCTGTTTTTGGAAGAGGAATCAATTATATTGCTCGCGGAATTGAAGATCGTAGACTGGAACGCGGAGTTTATCATATCGGGCTTGAAACGCTTGAGGATTTTCCGTATCTGAACGATAGGGAAGTATATCTTGATATCCGGCGATGGGTCGTCAAGTGATAAACATAATTAGGAGGCAACAATGTCGTATATGTTAAACAATGATAGACATGGCAAATAACTTGAAGCAAGTTCCAAACTTAATTTAAGATACGAAAGGCATGAAAAATAGAGCGTCTAAAGAAAAAGCCAGACAAGGATATACGTCAAGCAAATTTGAGATGGCGCGCAAACTAAGCGGCAATAAGCGCTGATCTCCGAAGCTTTAAGCATTGATCGCAGAGCGTAAGCTTTCTTTCGCGGCGATCATACGCAATAAGCTCTCGCTTGATTACACCCAAGCGATCAAAGTCGATTTCAAAAAACTCGAGCGTTTTCCGTAATAACTGTAGCTCCACGTCGAAGCAGGCGATCTAAAAGCGTTGCAAAACACTCTTAAAGCGCGCGAACGCGCACGTATTGACGCTCTTTCTGCAGTAATAGCTACTATGGTTTTGGCGTCTTCAAGCTCGCCTCAATCTTCTTGTATAGAGATTTGTATGCCTCGCAGTAGAATTGGTTTTTAGAGAAGTCTTTGCTGTTCACCCAACGATGAAACTTGCAACCCCCCTTACAGATTTAGCCGTATTCGCAAGCAGCGCAATCTTGAGGTAAGCGCTCGCTTCCAGCCAAGAACTCCTTTTGATTAGAATATGCCACGCCAAGATCGCCAAATACAGTTCCAAGCCTTGCGTTAACTCTTTTTAATATTGATAACCCGGCAAAACGACTTTGGATGAGCGCGTTAATGTCTAAAAATATTGCTTCGCCGATCGTCGTTTCCGCGAAATTCATTACGAAGGCAAGGGACGCGATAAGACGCAAAGAGCCCATATATTCGGAAATCTAGCAAAGAAATTCGTATACGTTCCATATCGCTATAGTTTGTCAAAATAGATTCCCGCTTTCTTCCGCGACGATCGCTGGCGTTTCGCGCGGGAATGACAAACGGCGCGGACAAAGATTGATTGAAATAGTCAGTCGCGCCGCGTTAAAAGCTGTCCTTAAGATAATACGAGGCGCAATATCGAAACGAAAAGGCGCACGCGATCGATAACGCGACAAGCAAAATCGCGAACTGCGTCAGTAGCGGCGCAAAGTCTTGCGCCTCAAAGGTTACGATCGCCTCGAAGTTTTGCGTAGCGGCGATCTGGTTTGCCGCCAGCCAAGCCGCCGCGCGCGCAAGAGCGACGCCTAGCGCCATACCCGCGATCGCAAGCGCGCTCGCGCCGATCAAGATAACCAAAAACACGCGCCGCGCGTTTGCTCCAAACGCCCTTAGAGCCGCGATATGCCGCCGTTTCAGCCCGATGTAGAGCGTTACGGCGATCGCGGTAACGACGATCGCCGCTATACGCGCCGCGAAAGCTATCTTTTCGAGCGCGGCGCTTATATCGCCCAAAACGCCGTAGAGGGCTGTTAATACTTCGGCGGGAAACGCCGCCTGCGTTCCGTTCGCGTTATACGCGCTTCTAAGCTCGTAAGCGCCCGCAATCGTTTTAGGTTTAACGACGATCGCCGAAACGGGGAAAACCTCGTCGTGATCAAGGTTTTGACGGGAGCTAAACGAGCGCCCCAATCCGTGAGCGCTCCAGATCGACTCTATCGGAACCAATATCGCGCGATCCCACGCGTCGCCAAAGGAAACCGAGCCGACCACCCGATAGGAAACGCCTTTGTGCGTTCTAGCGTCAGCCTGCCCAATCAAGCCGTGGATCGGGGTAAAGCGATCGCCGATTTTCAGCCCCGTTTTCGCTCCCGCCACCGCCTCGCGCGCGTTTTCAAAAACCCTGCCCGTAAGCGAGGCGCTATTTGCGGCGTTAATCAAAACGGCGTTTGTTCCGATCACGGGCGATCCGTCGTAGTAATCGCCAAACGCCAGCGGAGCCGCCCATAGCGTTCGCGGGTCGTTTGCGATCTCCTTGTAACGCTCGCCGCTTATCGCGCCAAGCGCGCTCTGATCCAAAAAGACGACGGATAATACAAGCTGCGTTTTGCTTCCCGCGGCGGCGATCAGTAGATCGAAGCGATCCGCCGCTTTGGCGCTTCCGTCTTTTATAGCGCGCTCGGTAAGCGAAACAAACATTCCAAACCCCGCGCTAAGCGCGATTAGAAGCGTTAGCGCCAGCATAAAAAACGCCGTCCGTTTAAGATCGGCTCTTAGCAGTTTTAACACGGGAAAAGCGCCTCGATCGCCTCGCCCTTTTTCAACTCCAGCGTCCGCCCCATTCGCGCGATTAGCTTTTTATCGTGCGTGGCGCATATCAGCGTGCAGCCGTTCTCTTCGCACAATTCGAGAAGCGCGTCGATCGCCTCCGTCGCGGCGGAGGCGTCCAGACTCGCGGTTGGCTCGTCGGCGATAATCGCCTGCGGTTTGCATAACAAAGCCCTCGCGATCGCCGTCCGCTGTTTTTCGCCGCGCGAGAGGGTGTGCGCGCTTTGATCCGCCTTCACCCCTAAACGCTCCAGCAGATAGAGCGCCCGCGCCTTTAGCGATTTAGGGACGCGCCAGAAGCGAAACGAGGCGGGCAGAAGCGCGTTTTCAATCGCGCTAAGCCCGTAGTAGAGATAAAAATCCTGCGCTATAAGCCCGATCTTCTCGCCCCTAAAGCGATCGCGTTTTAACTCGCCGAGATCGCTTATAACAACCTCGTCCCAACGCACCTCTCCCTCGTCGATCCTCTCTAATCCGCACAATATGTGTAATAGCGTGCTTTTGCCGCTTCCTGATTCGCCCGTAACGGCGATCTTCGCGCCTCTGGCGATCGCCAATGTTTTTACGTTTAGCGCGATCTGGCTATCGAAGCTAACCTTTGCGTCTTTTACTAGGATCATCTAATACTCTTAAACGTCGCGTCTTTAATTCGCAGTTGCGAGACAAAACCCGTCTCCTCGTCGTTATAAGAGCCGTATTCGAGTATCCCTTCGGCGCGGATAATCGCGTTGCTCTGAACGAAGGTCTGCGGTTTTGAAAGATACACCACCGCTATATCCGACGGCCAATCCGCGTCTGTGGAGCAAAAGGGGCAGAGCGCCATAGGTCTTTTTGTCAGCACGAAAAAGTTGGCTTTGGCTTTCAGGGGCGGAGCCATAAAGCCGTCCATAAAAACTCTTTTGCCCGCGAGCGATTTAACCTTGTCGGAGAACGAAAGCCCCAACGCGCTCGTCTCGCCGTATAGCTCGTCGAAGCTAAGCGGCGAGGCTTCGTCGGCGCGTAAAAGCGCGATCGCGCACAGTAGGACAAAAACGCCGCTACTTTTTCTCATTGCCCAGAGCGAGCGCGTCGGCGATAACTCTGAACAACTCCGTATTGTCCATATAGCCCCTAATCGCCTCCGCGCCCGGACCTGTCGCTTGAACGATCATATCATCCACCGAATGCACGCCCGTATCGTTCGAGCGCGGCAGGTTGCCCTCTCTAAAAACCGCGCCGCGAACGCTTTTGTAGGCTTCGTTTGCTACGTATTCGCCCTTTTCATTTTTTATCGCGGGCGTAAATTGAGCGTCCAGTTTAGGGCGGAAGGTTTCGTAGTGATCGGGGAAGTTGTTGATAAAAACCGCCAAACGCTTAGAAACGGCGGGCGTGTCGGGATAGCCGTCCTTGTTTTTATCCTCGTAGTTTGGAAAGCCCGCCTCCGCATAAACGCCCACCTTTTCGCGCATATCTCCCTCTTTGTCGTCGTCGATCACGCCTATAATCGAAATGCCGTGCGTGTGATCGCCCGTTACGATAATCAGGGTGTCGGGATTTTTCTTGGCGAAATCTTTGGCGATCTGCACGCACTTATCCAGCGCGATCGTATCGTAGATCGCCCGCTCCCAATCCAGCGGGTGCGTCGCCTTGTCGATCAGAGCGCCTTCCACCATTAGGAAAAAACCGTTTTTGTTTTTAGAGAGAACTTCTAGCGCCGCCGCGGTCATTTCGGTTAGATCGGGCTGGTCGGGGAACTTTTTCGTTACGTCGTTTTTGAGTATCTTACGATCGGCTACGCCGTCCATATTGCCCGTATGAAACAGACCCAAGAGCTTGTCGGCTTTAGGCGCGGTTTTCTTGAGCGAAGTCGCGTCGATTGCGAGCGCGTAGCCCTCTTTTTGGAACAGGTCGATATAGTCGATCTCGTCCTTGCGCTTCGATCCTGGCGTGGATTGAGGCAGAAAATACGCCGATCCGCCGCCTAGGATTACCTCTGGTTTCACGTCGTAAAACATTCCGACAATCTCGTTTTTGTCGGCTCTGCGCCGCGTGTGAGCCACTATCGCCGCGGGGGTCGCGTCCTCGATCTCCGCGTCGCTTACGATCCCGACGGATTTATTGGAGGTTCTGCGAATCAGCTCGGCTAAAGTCTCCTGCTTGGGGTGGTTTAGAGAGTTCTTGGCGCGGCTGACATAAACGCCCATCGCGTTCACGCCCGATTTATGCCCCGTCATATAGGCGCTCATGCTGTTTGCGCTATCCGTGGCTATGGAGTCCGTCCCCGACGTGCCGATAAACGCCATATACGGAAAGTCGTCCGTAGCCAAGCGCCCGTTTAACTTGCCTTCGCTAACGCCTTTTGAGAGGATTCGCGCTCCCGTGCGATGCGCTACGGATAGCCCGTCGCCGATAAACAAGACGACGTTTTTGGCTTTTGGCAGTTTTTGCGGCGCATAAACCGACCAATTGACCTTTGCCGTTTTTCCTTGCGCTTTAACCTCTACCGCGTAAATGCCGGCGGTTTGTAGAAAAACGTCTTTGACGACGAGCGACGAGGCGCCTAGATTGTCCTCGTTTTCTATAAACTCGCCCTTCTTGCCGAATACTAGCGCGTAGTCCTTGCCATTGACGGCGATCTTGAAATCGCCCGCTTTGATCTGCTTGTCAAACTCCACTTTGAAATCAAACCTGCCGCCCGCGATCATGCTCGCCCTATCGATCGGGTAGATCGTGTCGGCTTGCGCCGCCGCGGAGATAAATAGCGCGACGATCGCCGCGTTAAACCTATGATTGTTCATCGCCGTCTCCTTTGCTTTTATTGCCCACGCCGCGCCGTAACGGCGGCGGCGATCGGTTTGCAAGAAGGTAATCTAGCCTCAAATTATCAAACGGCAATCAATTTTGCGTAAAATATACGTAAAACCAAACGACGGCAGATCGGATCGTCGTCGTTAAAAATCGCTAAATCGCTACAATTGCGAAACATTATCAAAAGGCTAATCGGTGTCCATAGAAAAAAACATGGTTGTAGGCATAGAGTATGAGGTTAAAGACGCGCTTTCGGGCGAAACAATCGACAGCAACAAGGGCGGCGACGCGCTTGAGTTTCTGATGGGCGGCGGGCATATCGTGCAGGGGTTGGAAGAGGCGATCGCGCTGATGAGCGTGGGCGAAAACCGCAAACTTATCGTGCCGAGCGAAAAGGCGTATGGCGCTTACGACGCAAACGCGCTAGAGCGGATCGAAAAAGAGCAGTTTGCGGGCGTTGATCTGCGCGAGGGAATGACGCTTTACGGGCAAACCGAAAACGGTCATAGCGCGCAGGTTACGGTCAAATCGATAGACGGCGAAACCGTTACTATTGACTACAACCACCCGCTCGCGGGCAAAAACCTAAGTTTCGACGTTACGGTGGTCAAAACGCGCGAAGCCACCGCGCAGGAGATCGCCACTGGCGTTTTGGAAGGCTCGGAGTGTTGCGGCGGGCATGACGACGACTACGACGGGCATAGTTGCCGTTGCGGTTGCGGAGGACATTAGCCAAATCCGTCTCGAGTATGATTAGTCCGTCGAATAAAAGGGCGGGCGAGTTTTCATTAACAGAACCCGTCTTGCGTATGACTAAACATGCCGCGCTTTATTATCGGCGAGGGCGTAAGAGGCGCGAGCGATTTAGCCTATTTGCAAACGCGCCTGATCGCCGCCTAAACCGCGGCTGTCGATAATATCGCGCGCGGTTTAGCTTTTTTGCAAGCGCGCCTGATTCCGCCGTTGCGCCTTGTTATAGCCGCGCCAAAGACTTTAACGCTTTAGTATCGGTCGGCGGCGATCTCGACTGCAAGGTTATTTGTAGCCATAATTCGCCCTGATGTATTTTTCGCCTGATTTTCCGCCTTTGGCGCCGTTAATTACCTTCGGGATAATGGTATATTTTATGTGGAAAAAGCCCAACCGCGACGCCGATCGCCAATTCCAGAAAAATAATCGTCAGGGGAACAACAGCCGCTAAAATCAGCTTGATCAGCGTAGTTAAAACTACCGCTAGCCAAAACGCTTGTTGATAACTATTTTTGCTTAATCGCTCAGAGAGAGAGAGAGAGAGA
>JAIRNH010000046.1 GCA_031258155.1 Helicobacteraceae bacterium
GCGTGAAAGCGTGAAAGCGTGAAATCGTGAAAGCGTGAAAGCGTGAAAGCGTGAAAGCGTGAAAGCGTGAAAGCGTGAAAGCGTGAAAGCGTGAAAGCGTGAAAGCGTGAAAGCGTGAAAGCGTGAAAGCGTGAGATTAAAACGATTTTACTATATGAGTGCGACGGTATATAATGAATATTTTAGTAACGGGCGGAACTGGGTTTCTTGGCTCGTTTGTGTGCGATCGGCTCTCCAACGAAAATCACCGCGTCGTCTGTTTAGACAATAACTACACGGGCTCTCTCGATAACGTAAAGGCGCTGTTGGGGCGCGAAAACTTCCGTTTTATCGAGCATGATATTGTCGATCCGCTTCCGAACGATCTGCCGCGCTTCGATCAAATATATAACCTCGCCTGCCCCGCTTCTCCCGTAGCCTACCAAGGCAAAGCGGCGATCAAAACGACAAAAACCAGCGTGATCGGCGCGATCAATATGCTTGATCTCGCCAAAAAAGACGGGGCGACCATTCTGCAAGCCTCCACCAGCGAGATTTACGGCGAACCGCTTGAACACCCTCAAAAAGAGAGTTATCGCGGCAACGTTAATCCGATCGGCGTTCGCGCCTGCTACGACGAGGGCAAACGGTGCGCCGAAAGCCTGTTTTTCGACTACTACCGCGAAGAGGGCGTTGATATAAAGGTCGTTCGCATATTCAACACCTACGGACCAAGAATGAACCCGCGCGACGGGCGCGTGGTGAGCAACTTTATCGTTCAGGCGCTCAAAAACGAGGATATAACGGCGTATGGCGACGGCAAGCAAACGCGATCGTTTTGCTATGTAGAGGATCTAATAGAGGTTATGATCCGCATGATGAACTCGCCCAAAGGATTTACGGGACCCGCTAATATAGGTAGTCCCGACGAGTTTACTGTTTTGGAACTAGCGCAACAGGTGATCGCCAAAACCAAAAGCGGATCAAAGATCGTCTTTAGACCGTTGCCACGCGACGATCCGACGCAACGCAAACCCGATATTTCGCTAGCCAAAGAAAAGTTGGCGTGGGAACCGCAAATCGCGTTAGACGAGGGGCTTGATAAAACAATCGCCCACTTTAAGCAAAAATTGGGATACGGCTTATGAACGTTTGCGTTATAGGGACGGGTTACGTTGGCTTGCCCACAGGCGTAGGTTTTGCGGAACTTGGGAACAAAGTCGTCTGCGTAGATAAGATAGAGGAGAAGATCGCCGCGTTGCAAGCGGGCAAAATCACGCTGTTTGAAGAGGGGTTAGAGGAGCTTTTTCATAAAAACGCTTTAAGCGGCGCCATAAAATTCACGACCGAAATAAACGAAGCGGTTTCAAACGCGGATATTATTATTATCGCCGTAGGCACGCCGCCGCATCCAATCACCAAAGAGGCGGATATGCAATATATCCACGCGGTTGCGGCTGAGGTAGCCGAATGCCTATCGGGATACACCGTTATCGCGATCAAATCCACCGTCCCCGTCGGCGCTGGCGACGACGTTGAAAAAATTATCCGCGAAACAAATCCAAACGCTAATTTCGATCTGATCGCTATGCCTGAGTTTTTGCGCGAAGGTTTCGCCGTTTATGATTTTTTCAACCCCGATCGCGTCGTAATCGGCGCGAACAACGGACGCGCCAAGACGATAATCGAGGCGCTCTACGACTCTTACAAGCAAAAACCAAACATCCTTTATACCTCGCGGCGAAGCGCGGAGCTGATCAAATACGCCAGCAACGCGTTTTTAGCCGTCAAAATTCACTACATCAATGAAATTGCTAATCTGTGCGAAAAGGTCGGCGCTAACGTGTATGAGGTGGCTAAAGGCATGGGGTTAGATAGCCGCATTGGATCAAAGTTCCTAAATCCTGGTCCGGGCTACGGCGGCAGTTGCTTTCCGAAGGATACGTCCGCTTTGGCGTATATCGCTAAAAAAACGGAAGTTGATCTCTCGATCGTAGAGGCGGCTATCAAAGGCAACGACGAGCGAAAAATTGAGATGGCAAATCGAATAATCAACGCGCTAAAAGGGATTGAAAATCCTATAATCGCTGTATTAGGGCTGGCTTTCAAAGGCGGGACGGACGACGTGCGCGAAAGCCCCGCGATAGAAATTGTGAGCGAATTGTTAAAAAAAGAGTTTAAGATCAAAGCCTACGATCCCGAAGCCTCAATCGGCGCAAAAGCGCTTTTAGGCGATCGAATCGAATACGCCTCAAGCGCTTACGACGCGGCTAAAGACGCCGACGCGCTGGTCGTATTGACGGAATGGGAAGAGTTTAAGTCCATCAGCCTTAAAGAGCTAGAAATGCGGACGAAAATAATCGTCGATCTACGCAAAACGTTTGATAAACAGATTGCAAAAGCCGACGGCTTTATATATATAGGTATCGGTAAATAAAATCGGCAAATTCCGCTTAAAGCCGGTCAATGGTAAAAGCGTTTGTGATTGAAAGCGACTCGATAAGCGTCGATGCCAATAAAGATTTAGACAAAGTCAGAGCGCTAATCGCAAACAATCATAATCGTTAAGGCGCCAATATTGCCGTTCAAAGGCGGCTACTAATAGCAAAGGCGGATTATAACCGCGCTTTAAGCGAATAGAGAAAGCGCTATGGCAAACGTTAATGCCCTATTAGCGCTAACGTCGGGGTTTTTATTTTATTTTTTCTATATATTCGCCGCCGGAGGTATCGACTTTGATCGTTTCGCCCTCCAATACGTGATAGGGAACCTGAACAATCACGCCGGTTTCGAGTTTAGCGGGTTTTTTGCTTCCCGCGCTGGTATCGCCCTTAAAGTTAGGCGGCGTTTCGATTACCCTTAAAACGATTGTCGGCGGCGGTTCTACGCCGATGGGTTTGCCGTTGTGAAACTGCACGGTTACCTCCGTGTTTTCGACCAGCCAATGCGCCGTTTCGCCTACCTGATCGGCGCTAAAAGCGTATTGCTCGTAGCTGCTCGTATCCATAAACTGAAAATGCTCGCCGTCCTTATACAGATATTGCATCGTGGCTTCCGTCAGATCGGGCTTTTCCGCTTTGTCGCCGGCGTGAAAAGTGTTTTCAATCACGCGCCCGTCGAGGAGCGATTTGATCTTTGTGCGCACAAACGCCGGTCCTTTGCCCGGTTTTACGTGCTGATACTCCACAATCTTATACGGAATGCCGTCAAGCTCTATTTTAAGACCCTTTTT
The DNA here is from genome assembly GCA_031258155.1 of Helicobacteraceae bacterium. Taxonomy (NCBI): domain Bacteria; kingdom Pseudomonadati; phylum Campylobacterota; class Epsilonproteobacteria; order Campylobacterales; family Helicobacteraceae; species Helicobacteraceae bacterium. Next base: position 3,212 of record JAIRNH010000046.1, read on the forward strand.
CAAATCGCCCATAGAATACGTCATTTACGCTCCTTAATTTGTTTATAGTTCCGCATACGCGACCGAGATCGCTTCTGGCAACGCCTCAAGCGCGTCTAGCACGGAGCGCGGCGCTTCGCTATCGACGATAATTAACGCCATCGCTTTGCCGTGTTTGTCGCGTCCAAGTCGAAAATCGGCGATATTGATCTTCGCGTCGCCAAGCAGAGCGCCGACTTTGCCGATCACGCCCGGCACGTCGCTGTTTTTGAACAAGATCATCTTGCCTTTGGGCGCCACGTCCATATCAAAGCCGTTAATATCCACGATACGCGGGCTTTCGCTACCAAACAATACGCCCGATATATACACGCTCTCGTTGTCGTCGCTTACGCGAACGGTTACAAGGTTTTTGTAGGGCGATTCGCCCTCGTCTTTTCGCGTCGAGACATCTAGGTCGCGCTCCTTGGCGACAAAGGGCGCGTTGACGTAATTGACCTTTTCGGCGATCGCCTTGTTAAGCGCGCCGACCGTGGCGAAAACGCCGAAAGAATCCAAGAAATTTGCCGCTTCGCCGCTCGCGCTAACGCTGATAGAACGAATAGAACTCTTTAGCGTCTGCGCCGCTAAAAACGCCATTCGCTGCGTAAGCTCGCAATAGCCGCTCGCCCACGCGGGCATAGCCCCCTCTTTGATCGGCAGATTTAGCGCGTTGGGATAGCTCACGCCGCGCAACGCCTCCAGCGCGTTTTCGGCGGACTCGACGGCGATGTTGATCTGGCTTTCAAGCGTATTCGCGCCAAGATGGGGCGTAACGGACACGTTGGGCAGATCCAAAAGCGGATTGTCCGTAGCGGGCTCTTTGGAAAAGACGTCGAGTCCCGCGAAGCGCGCCTTGCCCGATTTAAGCGCCGCGGCGAGATCGCTCTCGTTGTATAGCCCGCCGCGCGCGACGTTGATCAATATTACGCCGTCTTTCATCTTGGCGATCTCTTTTGCCGTAATGATATTTGTGGTCTCTTTGTTTTTCGGGGTGTGGATCGTGATAAAGTCGCACGCGAGAATATCGTCAAAATTGGCGGTATAGGTCATACCAAGCGAAGTTACTTTGTTTGGCTGAATATATGGATCAAACGCGACAATCTCCATTCCAAAGGATTGGGCGCGAACGGCGACTTTCGAGCCGATATTGCCAAAGCCGATCACGCCTAGCTTTTTGCCCATAAGCTCCGTGCCGTACCAATTTTCGCGCTTCCACACGCGCTTTTCTTTCAGCTCGTTGTGCGCGCATACAAAAGCGCGCGCGGAACAGACAAGATGACACATCGTCATCTCTACGGCGGCGATCGTGTTCGCCGTCGGCACGTTCATAACGATAACGCCGCGTTTGGAGCATTCGTCTATATCCACGTTATCTACGCCAACGCCCGCGCGGATAACGTATTTTAGCTTCTTCGCCGCGTCGAGAAATCTCGCGTCCACCGGCGTGGAACTGCGCGTAATCGCCAACTCCGCGTCGATAAGGCGCGCAAACAGCGCCTCTTTAGGCGTATCGTAAGCTACGTCTAGCTCTATATCTTTCGCCTCTTTTAGTATCCGAATGCCTCTATCATGAATATGATCGCAAACAATAACTTTCTGTTTCATCGGTAACCTTTTTAGTATGGTTTCGGCGTTTCTAACGTAATTAGCGTCGCGCTTAGATCGTAAGTCGCCAGCTCTTTAATCAACCCGTCCGCCGCCATCGGGTCTTTGTTCGCTAAGCGTATATCGTAAAAATCGCCCTCGTCGACGACGTGCGCGATCTGGCGCGTTTTCAGAAAAGCGCTTAAACACCGCTTTTGAAAACGATCTAGATTGTCAAAGCGCAAAACTAGCCAGCTATCCGTTCTAAACTCCGGACTCACAAGATCCCAGCTAATCGCGCTCTCCTCGGCGCTTAAAAGCGGCGTTTCGTTTGGTTTCGCCATCTTTTGCATCCATTCCGGAACCGCCGACTTGCTCTCTTCGGCTAACGCCTCCTCCTCTCGACGTAGCGCGCTGTTATCCACGATTATTTTATCGGGATTCCAGCCGCTTTCGACTCTCGTCGTTCGCCACGCGAATCCCGCGCCCAAAGCTATAAAGACCAACGCGAAAAAAGTAGCGACCCAAACGCCGCGCATTGCCAAACCGCCTTATTTCTTTAGCGTTCCCCTGATTGCGTCGCCCAAAGTGGTGCGTTGATTATCGCCGTTGAAACTTTTCAGCGCGTCGCGCTCTTTTTGCTTTTCCAAACGGCGCACGGATAGGCGAATGCGTCCCTTTTTTGGCTCCATAACCGCTATGCTCGCCTCGATCGGCTCGCCAATTTTGATCTCTTCAATTTTAAGCGGCGCGAGATCTTCGGCGCGGATCATCGCGTCCACGCCGTCCTCCAAACGGACAAAAACGCCAAACTCTTTAGCGTCGCGCACAACGCCTTGCACAATATCGCCAATTTGACGGTTTTTAGCGTAAATCTCGATCGGACTTTCGATCAGCGCCTTCTTGCTAAAACTCAGCCGTTCGTTCTCAACGTCGATTTTGATTAGCTCGACCTCCACCTCGTCGCCCTCCTTAAACAGCGACTTGGCGTTTTCGGCGCGGCTCCAGCCGCACTCCTCGTTGTGAAGCAGCCCCTCCACGCCTTCGACTTTCAAAAACGCGCCGAAATCTTTAATGGAAGAGACGACGCCCTTTAAGCGATCGCCGATTTTATGCCTTCTAACAAAATCCTCGTAAGGTTTTGGTTGCAGTTTCTTTAGCGAAACGCGCAAGCGCTGATTTTCTACGTCTAGCGCGATCACCTCTACCTCAATCTCCTGCCCAATCGACAAGATTTCGTTTGGGTGTTTCAAATCCTTATCCCAGCTCATCTCGCTAATATGCAAGAACCCTTCGGTGTCGTTGCCCAAATCCACAAACGCGCCGTATGCCTCCATATTCGCCACGGTTACTTTAATCGTGTCGCCGATCTCAAGTTGCTCGGCGATCTCCTGCCACGGGTTTGGCTGCGTCGCCTTGATTGAAAAGCTGACGCGGTTTTTTTCTTTGTCGTAGCCGACTATCTTTACTTGAACTTTGTCGCCCGCGCTGTAGTGCGCGGCGGGATTCACGGGACCTTTGTGGCTAATTTCGGTGTAATGCACCAACCCCTCTATGCCGTTTGACTCCACAAACATACCGTAATTTTGGATTCGTTTAACCGTAGCCTCTACGACGTCGCTCGCTTCGGTAAGTTTCTTGATCGCCTCTTTGCGCGCTTTGCGCTGCGAATTAAGATAAGATCGGCGCGAAAGCACAAGCGTTCCGCTCGCTTCGTCCATTTTTATTAGCCGCGCCGTTACGCTCTTGTTGATCGGCGATTTTGCGTCGGGACTGAACGCCGACAAAGAGATCGGCATAAAAAACTCTACCCCTTGCGATTCGACGATATAACCGCCTTTGTTCTTGCCGATAACTACGCCCTCGACGTCGATCGGGGCGGTTTGCTCTCCTTCGGCTTTTCGCGCCGCGATAAACTCGGCGATCTTTTGACGTTTTACGGCTTTCTTATGCGAAATACGCAGTTTTTCGCCGGGTCTGCCCGAAACCACGACTTGAATGGAGTCGCCTTCTTTGAAAAGCAAAACGCCGTCTTTATCCGTAATCTCGGTTAAATCTAACCGTCTTTCGGACTTGCCGCCTAAATTGATAAACGCCGCCTCGCTGGTAATCTTTTCGATTACGGCGGTCAATAGTTGCTCGCTCCTGCCGTCGCCGCGCCAAGCGTCGCTTTCGCTCAGCGAATTTTTAAAAAGCGCTTTTTCTTCTTCGCTGATGTCGATATTTTCTAACGCTTCGTTTCCCATTAAAACCCTTATCTTTGCCTTACCAAAACGATGATTTTAGTCTAATCCCGCTAAAAGCTCAAAACGCCTCTATCTTTTTAGTAGCTTCCTCTATAATCCAATCGGGGGTGGAGGCGCCGGCGCTTACGCCGCACAGACGCTTCCCCTTAAACCATTCGCCCCTCAATTCGTCGCCGTCCTCGATCAGATAGGAGTCGGCGCAGTATTTTAGCGCGATCGCGTGAAGTTGCTTAGTGTTGGAGCTATTTTTGCCGCCGATAACGATCATTATATCCGCCTCGCTCGCGAGCGTTCGCGTCGCCTCTTGGTTATCGTAAGTGGCGTTGCAGATCGTGTTGAACACGCGCGCCTCTTTCACCTTCGCGATCAACGCGGCGGCGACTTCGCTAAACGCCGCGATCGATTTGGTAGTCTGACTGATTAGCGCGACGCGATCGCTAAGCGCCGTGCGATCTAGCTCTTCGACGCTCGCCACGACCGCCGCGTTTTGATCGGCGTAGCTCAAAACCGCCTTAACTTCGGGGTGCTTACTATCGCCAAATATAATCGCCTGATACCCCTCTTGGCTCATAGCTTCGGCTATCTTTTGCGGCTTTGTTACATACGGGCAGGTAGCGTCGATAATGTCGGCGGCGATCTTGGGCAACCTCTCTTTCGCGGTTTTTTCAATCCCGTGCGTGCGAATAATAGCCCGATCGCCGTCGTTTAGCTCGTCTATGCTTTGCGCGGAACGAATGCCGAAATTTTTATCGAGCCTATCTATCTCCCTGCTGTTGTGGATAAGCTCGCCTATCACAACCGAGTTTGGATTGCTCTCGGCGAGTTTGATCGCCCGTTTTACGCCGAAGCAAAAGCCGCAACTGCTCGCGAGTTTAATCCGCAACCGTTTGCTCCTCGATCGACCCGCCAAGCGATCTGAAAATATCAGCGAAGTTTGGAAAACTCGTCGCCACGCACTCGCAATCGTCAACGATTATCGGCGACGACGCGCCTAACGCGGCGATCGCGAAGCTCATGGCGATCCTGTGATCGCCAAAACTATCCACTCGCGCGCCGTTAATCGTCTTTTGCCCGATAATCTCGAAGCCGTCGGCTAACTCCCTCGCCTGAACGCCGCATTTGTTCAGATTGCTTACGACGCTTTTAATCCGATCGCTCTCCTTGACCCGCAGTTCCGCCGCGCCGCTCAAACGGCTTGCGCCCTTTGCGAACGCAAACGCGATCGCGAGCGCTGGCGCCTCGTCGATCAACCACGCGATATTTTGGCTAACCTCTAGCGCGTTTAATTCGCCGTAGCGGACGCGAATATCGCCGATCGGTTCGTAGTCGTTCTCTTTTTCGATAAACTCCACCCTCGCGCCCATCTTTTGGAGGACTTTATACGCTTCGATCCGCGTCGGATTAAGCGTAACGCCCTCTAGGAGCAGATCGCTCTTTGGCGTTATCGCCGCGGCGACGGCGAAAAAGAAACCGCTCGAGGGATCGGCTGGAACGCGAATGTTAAGCGGCTTCAAAGGCGCGATCTTTTTGCCGACGGCGATTTTTGCCCCGTCAAAGCAAATATCCGCGCCCATCGCCCTAAGCATTCGCTCCGTGTGGTCTCTGCTTAGGCTAGGCTCGCTAAATACGCCGCCGTTTGCGTTCAGTCCCGCTAAAATCATCGCGCTTTTTACCTGCGCGGAACTAACGGGGCTTGCGTAATCAAACGACGCCAAATCGGGATTGCCGCGAATGGCAAGCGGCGCGAAACTCCCCTCTTTTCGCCCGTCGATCGACGCGCCGACCGCCCTTAGCGGCTGAACGACGCGCTTCATCGGGCGGCTGTTGAGATACTTATCGCCGCTTAAAACGAAAAAGCCCTTTTGCGCGCACAACAAACCGATAAAAATGCGCATAGCGGTGCCGGCGTTGCCGCAGTCCAAATAGTCGCTAGGCTCCGCAATCGCGTCTGGCGGCTCGATCTTCACGCCGTTTGCGTTATACGTAACCTTCGCTCCTAGACGCTCGATAATGGCGAGCGATCTAAGCGTGTCTTCGGCGCGTAGAAAGTTAGCCGCTTCCGAGACGCGATCGCTAAGAAGCGAAAACATCGCCGCGCGGTGCGAGATCGATTTATCGCCCGCGAGCGTATCGACCGCGCCCTCCAATCTCCCCGTAGCGGCGGCGATCAAACGCTTCATCGCAAAACCGCGCCGAAATCGGCTTGTAGTTTCTCTAACGCGCGATCGGTAATTTTTGCTATCTCCTCTTCGGATAACGTCTTATCAAAAGGCTGCAAAATAAGCCGCAAGGTTAAACTATGTTTATCGCCCAGACTCGCGTCCTCGTAGAGATCGATCGCTAAAACCCTCTTTAACTGCCCTATTCCGATCGATTCGATCGCATTTTTAACCAAGCCAAAGCCGACGGATTTGTCTATCACCACGCTCAGATCGCGTTCGATTGACTGTAGTTTGCTAAACGGTTTCGCGTAGCGTTCGCGATCGGCGATTTTTCCTAAGTCGATTCTAGCGACAAAAGTAGCGCCCTCAAGATCGTATAGCTTGGCGATATGCGGCGCGAGTTTGCCGATTTCGCCTATCGCTTCGCCGTTTGCGATTATTTGCGCCGACTGCCCTTTTTGCAGATAGGCGATTTTGGACGGCAAAAGCGAGAAGCCGATCGTCGCGGCGGCGATTAGCCGCGCGAAGCTATACAGATCGATCTCCTCCGTCTTGCCGCGGTTAGCGATACTTGGCGGCTCTTTTTCGCCGCTAAAAACAAAGGCGATCTCGCGCGATTGGACGCGATTTTCGTCGTAAATATCGCCGATTTCAAAAAGTCTTGCGCTCGCTCTGCCTTTGGCGCGGTTTTTCGCGGCGGCTTCCAGCAAATTGATCAGCAGCGTCGGACGAAGCGCGTTTAAGTTAGAGGCGATTGGATTGGCGATATTCAAACTCTCGGCAATCGGATTGAAACCAAACGCGCTCGCCGCGCTCTGATCGCAGAATAAAAAGTGTAACGACTCGCTAAAGCCGTTCGCGGCGGCGCGATTTGCCGCGTCGCGCTCGAAGCGAAAGCGCTTCCAGCCTTCGGAAACGACGCGCTTAGTTTGCGTTAAAAGCGCTTTTGGCTTGATTTGATCCACGCCTACAAGACGAACGATCTCTTCGGCTAGATCGGCGTAGTTCGACAGATCGTGTCGCCAAACGGGGGGAATCACCAAGAAGCTCTGCCGATTACCGTTTGATTGCGCTTTGGCGCCAAGCCGTTTTAGGATTTCGACGATTTCGTTCTTGTCTATAACGCGCCCGATCAACGCGCTTATCTCGTCCGCGTTGACGGCAATCGCTCGCGCTTTAACGTTAGGCTCGTAGCAAAGCGATTCAGAGTAAAAACGGCTTTTTGAAAAGCGCGCGATCAGCTCGGCAAAAAAGCGCGCGCCGAAAGCTAAGTTAGGATTACCGCCTTTAGAAACTCTGTTGAACAGCGCGTCGCCTTTCAATTTGCGTTCAAAAGCGACTTTAGCGATCTCCTCGCTCGGCGCAAAAAACGCCTCCAAAACGATAACGGGGCTATCGTCGTTCGCGGCGAATTTAGGATTGGCGTCGATCCCTATCCTCTCTAACGTCTCTTTGCTTTTTTCCTCGATAAGCAGGTTTATTCCGTCTTTTTTCACAATGCGTAATTTCGCCGCCGCCTCGCCGCCTCCGACGGCTTTAAAATCGTAGGCGCGAAACAAAACGCCCGTAGTCAAAGAAGCGTAAGCGATCAAAGCGTCGATCGCCGTATCTACCGACGTTTCCGACCACGCGAGGCGCAAACGCGCGATCAGCGGCGTTTGTAAGCCGCGATTTTCAATTACGCGGATTAACGCGCTCGCCGTCGCTTCCGGATCGCTGGTAAGATGCAAAATACGCCCGATCCCGTTTGGATTTGACGCCGCGCGCGTATTGCGTTCGCCGTTAATCGGAACGTTCAGCGCGGCGGAAAGCTCTCGCGCCAAACCAAAAACGCTAAGGCAATCGCCGCGATTGGGCGTTAGCTCGACCTCGAAAATCGTATCGGACAGAGCCGCGTAATCGCTTAGCTTAGCGCCGGCGGTTAGCTCGCCAATCGAGTTATCGAGCGGCAAAATACCGTCGTTTAGATCGCCTAAACCAAGCTCCTTTGCCGAGCAGATCATGCCGTAGCTTTTTACGCCTCTTAGATCAACCTCGTTGATTGTCGCGCCGTTTGGCAGCCTCGCGCCGATTAGGGCGACGGGGACAAACATTCCCGCCTCTACGTTCTTGGCTCCGCACGCGATCGTAAGCGTTTGCCCGCCCGCGTCAACCTCGCAAACGCTTAATTTGTCCGCGTCGGGGTGTTTCTTACGGCTTACGATCTTGCCTACTACCGCCCTCTCGTCAAAGGTTATCTTTCTTGCGCTCGCAACTTCGTGTCCGATTCGCACAAAGGTTTGCGCAATCGTTTCGTCGCTTACGTCATCAAGCGGTAAAAACTCGCTTAGCCACGCTCTAGTTACAATCATATAAACCGCTCCAACAGATCGAGATCGCCCTCGTAAAGCGATCTTAGATCGCCTACGCGGTATTTCAACGTGGCGAGCCGCTCAACGCCCATACCAAAGGCGTAGCCGCTTACGTTCTTATAGCCGACCGCCTCAAAAACGTTAGGATCGACCATACCGCAACCTAGCACCTCCAGCCAGCCGGTGTTTTTGCACATTCGGCAGCCCTTGCCCCCGCAAAATATACAACCTACGTCAACCTCCGCGCTCGGCTCCGTGAAAGGGAAGAAGCTAGGGCGAAAGCGCACGGGAAAATCGCCGAAAAAGCTATTGAGAAAATCCTCTAATATATGCTTAAGATTGGCGAAGCTGATCGCGCCTTTCTCATCGACGGCAAGCCCCTCGACTTGATGAAACATCGGCGTATGCGTTAGATCGTAGTCGCGGCGGAATACCGCGCCCGGCGCAATCATCTTGATAGGCGGTTTCTCGCCTAGCATCGTATGGATTTGCACGTTAGAGGTGTGCGTGCGAAGCACCATGCCGTCGTTCATATAGAAGGTATCCTGCATTTCGCGCGCGGGATGGTGCTTTGGCAGATTAAGCGCCTCGAAATTATGAAACTCGTCGTCGATCAAAGGACCGTTCTTAAGCTCGAAGTTCATTCCCAGAAAGTATTCGACAATCTCCTCCATAGCGCGGTTTATGGGGTGAAGCGCCCCGCTACGATCGGAAAAGTCAAAGAGCGTAACGTCAATCGCCTCTTTGGAGGTTTTTAATTCAAGCTCCGCGTTCTCCAGAGCGGCTTTGCGCTCCGCGATCGCGTTTGCGAGCTCCTCTTTTTGGCGGTTAAGATCGGCGGCGATCTTGACTCTTTGCTCTTGCGCTGCGTTTTTGAGGGCGGCGAAACCTTCGCTAATCGCGCTTTTTCTACCCAGAAGCTCTACCCGCAATTTTTCAAGCGCGTCGATCGTCGGGGCTGATTTTATCCGTTCTACGTGGTTCAATCGTAAGCCTTAGATGATTTTTAAACCGCAATTGTAATGAATACGCTGTTAATATACCGATTAAACTGCATTAAGGAGATAGCATGACCGTTTTCACCAAAATTATCAACCGCGAAATATCGGCAAATCGCGTCTATGAGGACGATAATACGCTCGCGTTTCACGATATAGACCCGCAAGCGCCCGTTCATATTCTCGTGATTCCAAAAAAAGAGGTGAAAGATCTTCAATCGTGCGATAACGAAACGATCGGACATCTTCTTAACGCCGCGCAAGCCGTCGCCAAAAAGCTAAAGTTAGACGAAAGCGGCTATCGCGTGGTGATCAACAACGGACGCGACGCGGGGCAAGAGGTCGCGCATCTCCACTTGCATATTCTAGGCGGCGCTAAGCTAGGGCATATTCACCATCAGGACAGAACGAGAAAAGAGTAGCGCTTGCCGCGCGCTTGTCAAAATCGTATCCAAAGCGATATAAACAAGCGCGATCAAAACGGCAAGCCGACCGCCGCCGACCTTTCAGTCCGCGTCCCGTTATTCCCGCGATGAAGCGCGAAAACGACGGGACAAGCGTATGCCGTCATACTCGTGAAACGGGTATCCATCGACTTCTCTCCGTCATACCCGCGCGGAGCGATAGAAGCGCTTGCGCTTCGTAATCGAAGGCGGGCATCCATCTCTCTGTCATACCCGTGAAAACGGGTATCTATCTTGTTTGATGTTCGTTGTCATGGATTCCCGCTTTCCTTCGCGTCTTGCGCTCCCATCGGAGGGGGCGCTTTGCGGAAATGACGAGAACACAGGTTTTAATCAAGCGCGGAAACGCCGGACATTCCAGTCGGCCAGTGAAAACGGGTATCCAAATTAGTTTCGATACATGATATTTAGCTATTCTTTTGATTTTTGCTTGTAGTGTTTATCAAATTCACATAAAATATTCGTGCTAAAGAAAGGTTTTTTCGAACTTTTTTGTTGTTAGGATCAAGATAACGTATTGTTCCAAACTTGCTATTACCTTGAAGTCTCTTTCTAATTTCGTGATACTTCTTATCTATCTTAAAGTCTGAATATCGTTCTTTGCATTTTTGCGTGAGTGTTTCATAAGTCAATGGATATTTTTCTTTAATTTCTTCTTCGGTTAAACGAACTTTTAAAGCATCAAGATCATTTGTTGTACGAACGCTAACCGCGTCTTTTATTTTAGACTTTGTAAAATTTATTTCCACATTGACTCTTATAGAGTAAAACGTATCTGGATTTGATTCATTGTCTAAATCATTGAGAAACTTAATAAGCGCCGATTCTTTCGCATTAAGCGTAATAGCTTCAACTTGCTCTGGAAAATTAAGAAACCCTAATGGCAATAAATGCAATCCAAGCTCCAACGATTCATGCTTAAACCATTCATATAAAGCTGAAACAAAGTTTTTTACACAAGCGGCGCCATATTCGTATAAACAGATATTGAGCTTCTGCGAACGAGTATAAAAATGAACAGATGCGTCGCGAATTTCAACCAATCCTTGTAGATTCTTAAAAACAGAAGAATTCAATTTCTTTTGTTCGTGAAGTTGTTTTGCCAACCAATCAATAGTGTGAGTAAACGGTATTTTGATTTTGTTTTTTTTGATATATTCTTTTTTGCTCTGCCTATCATTTTTATTTTTGTGCGATTCGCGAACATAAAGACTTTGGAGTTTGTTTTTATGCTCGTAGACCCACTTTGCTTTCAATAAAAGTTCCCAACTGTTGATAGCTAAGATAACAAAAGTTTCTATACGGTAAGGAAATCTAGGCTTGTTGCAGATTTCTATTGCTCCTAACATTGCAGACACGGCATGATCAAGAAGTTCTTTTGAGTGTGATTTCATGACTTCACTTCCCTACTTATCAGACTGGGTAAAAGCATGTGGTAGAAAGCGATGTTTTCATAACTTATTTCTGTGTATAGCATATATTGGTTATTCCTTTATTTCTGTTGCTTCCGCAAGGATTCTACTGCTTCATGAATACCATTTTCCGACTTTGCCTTCGCCCACTCATCCCAGATGTCAACCGTAGCGCTGTTAGGTTTGATGGTTGGTTCATCAATTTTTACACGACTTGGAAGAAGCGCAGCATCACCAATGATTAAACTTTCTCCGATGTCTAATATGGGCAACATTTCGGCGAAATCTCCAAGATTATCTGGAAACAATCTTTTAACAACATTTTGATCATCCGGGTTTGTCAAACGCATGGCAATAAAGTTTCCACATTGACTTAAAACTGTTTTATTAACATCTGCTGGCCTCTGGCTAATAACAAGCAGAGAAACACCATATTTCCGTCCTTCTTTTGCAATTCGTTCGAAAGCAACAAGGGCTCTCTCATCAATGCTACTTTTGGCGTTAGTCGAGATATATAAATGCGCTTCATCACAAAACAAGGCAACAGGGTGACGTTTATCATCAGGCATCCACTGTTGTATTGACAAAACAAGCCGTCCAATGAGTCCTGCAATAAGAGGTAAAATGTCAGACGGAACTTCGGAAAAGTCGATTATTTTTAACCCTCTTTTTTCTTTCCCAAAATCAAGGAGTTTAGAAACGAGAGTTTCTAACCAATTAAAGTCAAGCAAAGATTTGTCAGAATTAAAAATGAAATTCAACCGCTTATCAGATTGTTTACTTTGCAATCTTTGAATGAAACGAGTCAATTTACCGTACAAAGGCCCCTGTTTTTCAGTTCCGGGTCTGGATCCCGGAATCATTTCTTCATCTTTTTCTTTAAGGCTTGAAAGAACATCATCAATTTTATATGGAATCGGACTATCAATTGTGAAATTAGCAAGTATATCCTGTTTCTTTTCGTCTGTAAGCGTTTCTTTTTTTTTCTCAATAATTAAATCAAACAAAGCTCTGGCTTGATTTGGTGCGTTTTGATCGCTGCGATCAAGCAGCATTGCTTCTATTTCTTCATAAGATAATAGCCAATAAGGAAGAAATATTACATTGTCCTTGTGCGTATCGGAATGTCCGGCTATTTTTAGTAATTGTGTATTTTCAAGTTCAGCGAGAGGTTTATACTCGCCGTGTAAATCAAAAACAATGCTGTCGACAGATGACAGTTTTGATGCTTTTTCTAGTATATTGGCAATAGTCCACGATTTTCCTGATCCGGTTCCTCCAACGATGACAGCGTGCCGTTGAAAAAATTTGTTCCCATCCAAATTTGCATCCGACTCCTCAGAAATTGTAAATTTTCCAATCTTTAGAGGGTTTTTCGCATTATGAGACACACTATTCATAAAAGCAGACAGTTCCTTTTTGTCCAACAAAAAGCAGTCGGCGTCAATGCTTGGCACAGTATTCAGCGTTCGTTTGAAAACATTTTCCCTAGTTCCAACCTTATCCAAAAGTGTTCCAATTAAATTTACTCGCATAATGTTTTCCACAACAGTTTCAGGTTCTGTACCTTGATCTATTTTTTCAGATATAGCCCTCCGCATAATCTTGGAAATCATTCCAATTATTTTCTCACCCGTTTTTGTAGAACGGATTCTAACGATCTGATTTACTTGAACGCTGTTTAGCATATCCTCTCTATCAACCTTGATAGAAACGCTGCCGGTATCAACGCTTTGTACTTTCCCGATTGCCACGGGTTCTTTTTCGCTTGTGCACATATTAGATTACCTCCATAAAATGTTTAAGTTGCCAATAGTCCCCGTCTATGACGAACTCATGTGGTGATTCATTATTTTTAATGGTTACCCTTGTTTTGTCAACCATTGCTTCTTCAATAAGAATATATTGTCTACCATCTTTCAATTCCTCCTTGCAGAAATCGCTCACTTTTTTTGTTATCAGCGCTAAAGGTACTCCCTCTCTTACTTTTTCTTTGATCTTTGGAGTCAAGTGTTTATCGTTAAAGCCAAAGCCAACCACAAGAAAACTCTTTGCTTTGTTTATTATACCATCTGAAATTTGAATTAAATCACGAAAAGGGATATTATAGGCTTCCTCATATTTATCTTTTCCTGGTATAATAAATACTGGTGTATCACCAGCATTACTTCGATTTAGGAATCGAACAGTACCGTCGATTGTAAACCAATTCAAAGAACCGTGAACTTTTATAATATTCACAATTTTTTTACTAGAAAAAGCAGTTGCATCAAACTTGGAAAATATCTTTCCGGTAAATCCATCGGTAAAATGAATGTCATGCCAAGCGAATAGATATTCAAGAGTACAATCATAATTTGTAGTAATAATATTGACTACTTGTGGATGCGCTTCTCTAAATTTTTCTATCATTTTAATAATAAATTCGAATTTATTATACTCACCATTTTTAATTTCTTGTTGAACACCTAAATCTTTTTTGCCAATTTCTTCCCAAATTATTCTCCTAATTTTCTTTTTTCGTTCTATATCTGATATTTTTCCAAGCTCGACTTCCAAGTTCCCTTTTGGAAATTCGGGAAATTCTTTTATTATTGCATCTGTTAAGTCATTCATAGTTGGCAATCCAAAAGGTACGGTTGCTCCTGAACCCCAAATAATCACTGGCGGGTCTTTGAGAAACTTTTGAATATTTCCAAATATTTCGTCTTTTGCCTCATTGTTAACATCTATCATAATTTCACCTCCAAATTCCCACAATATCAAACAAAGTAAAAGCGTGCCTCACAAGAAAGGTAGTCGGCGCGTTTTCATAACCGTCGTCAGTTCAAGTTGCATATATAATTTTATCATAAATATTTAACAATAGTTATCCGTTGCGTTCAATATCATCAACAAACGATTTCCATTTTGTTGGTTTTAGCGGCAGGATATCGCTTAGTCTTAATAGACTTAGATACGCAAATCTATTGGCGTAACTACACGACTATTTGACGAATAATGGCGCCTAAAATTTTGGCGCCTGTAATTATCGGCTATAAAAGTCAAATGAAGTAAGGTAGAGGGTGGGGGGCTAGCGCAAGCGTTCAAAAGCGTGGGGCTAAAACGAGTAATATTAAATTCGCCTCATATTTAGCCGTTAATTAAACTATGCTAAAGCATTGTAGCTATCGCTTCGTGCGAAAGCCGCGATCGCCTCGACGTTTTGCGACGGCGAGGGGATCGCGCTTAAACTATTCGACTTCGGCGTCGATCACGTCGTCTTGTTTGGGTTTGCCGTTCTGATCGCCGCTTGCGCCGCCTTGCTCGCCCGATTGCTTTTTATACATCGCTTCGGCGAGTTTATGGCTTACCTCCGTAAGCGCTTTGATCTTATCGTCGATCTCCTGTTTGCTCGCGCTCTCTTTGGCGATAACGTCTTTGAGATTGGCGATCGCCGTTTCGATTTTGCCCTTTTCCTCCGCGCTTACCGCGTCGGCGTTCTCTCTCAACGTCTTTTCAGTCTGATAGATTAGCGAGTCGGCTTGATTTCGCGCCTCGACAATCTCTTTGCGTTTCTTGTCCGCTTCGCGGTTCGCGTCGGCTTCCTTCACCATTCGGTTAATCTCGTCCTCGCTTAAACCCGAAGAGCCTGTGATGGTAATCTTGTTCTCTTTTCCCGTGCCTTTATCTTTGGCGCTGACGTTTAGAATGCCGTTCGCGTCGATGTCAAAAGTAACTTCGATCTGCGGCGCTCCGCGCGGCGCGGCGGGAATGCCTGAAAGCTCGAACATGCCCAGCGATTTGTTATCGCGGCTAAAATCGCGTTCGCCCTGCAACACGTGTATGCTGACGGCGGGTTGATTGTCGTCGGCGGTACTGAACGTCTGCGATTTTTTGACGGGAATCGTGGTTCCTTTTTCGATCAGCTTTGTCATCACGCCGCCTAGCGTTTCTATGCCGAGCGAAAGCGGCGTTACGTCTAAAAGCAGCACGTCTTTTACGTCGCCGCGCAACACGCCGCCTTGTATCGCCGCGCCCGCCGCTACGACCTCGTCGGGATTAACGCCTTTGTGAAGCTCTTTGCCAAAAAAGTTTTTAACCACGTCCTGCGCTTTGGGAATGCGCGTCGATCCGCCCACCATAACGACCTCGTTGATCGCCCCTTTGTCTATGCCCGCGTCTTTCAGCGCGTTTTTAATATGCGTTAGCGTTTCGGCGATCTGATCGTCGATCATCGCCTCGAACTTGGCGCGGGTGAGCTTGACCACAAGGTGCTTTGGACCTGTCGCGTCGGCCGTGATAAACGGCAGGTTGATCTCGGTTTCCGTAGCGCTGGATAGCTCTTTTTTCGCGTTTTCGGCGGCGTCTTTGAGCCGTTGAAGCGCCATTTTGTCGTTTTTCAGCTCTACGCCGTTCTCTTTTTTGAACTCTTCGGCAAGCCAATCGATAATGCGGTTGTCAAAATCGTCGCCGCCCAAAAAGGCGTTTCCGTCGGTGGATAGCACCTCGAAAACGCCGTCGCCCACGTCAAGCGCCGTTACGTCGAACGTGCCGCCGCCCAAGTCATACACCAAAATCTTTTCGGCTTTTTGCTTGTCAAGCCCATAGGCAAGCGACGCGGCGGTCGGCTCGTTGATGATTCTAAGCACGTTTAGCCCCGCGATCACGCCCGCCTCTTTGGTAGCTTTGCGCTGCGCGTCGTTGAAATACGCTGGGACGGTGATCACCGCGTCGGTAATTGTTTCGCCCAGAAAATCCTCCGCGTCTTTTTTGAGCTTCATTAGCACTTTCGCCGATATTTCCTGCGGCGTGTAGATTTTGCCGTCCACGTCGATCGCGCACGCGCCGCCCTTATCGACGATGTTGTAGCTTACTTTAGCCTGCGCGCTTTTGGCGTTTTGCTCGTTCATCATCAAACCCATGATTCGCTTGATCGAATAGATGGTCTTTTTGGGATTGGTGATCGCTTGGCGCTTGGCGCTATCGCCAACCAAAACCTCGCCTTTATCGGTGAAAGCCACTATGCTCGGCGTGGTGTTTTTGCCCTCTTTGTTCGGGATAATTTTCACCTCGCCCGCCTCAAAAACCCCCATGCACGAATTGGTCGTGCCTAAGTCGATGCCTAATACCTTGCTCATTGTTTAACTCCTTTTATTTACTGAAACTAAAGACGGACGCAACAATCTTTCCTTGTAACGCCAGCCTTGCTGAAGAACCTGCGCGATCGCGTTTTCCTCCAACGCCTCGTCGTTTGCCTGCATAATCGCCTCGTGCAACGCGGGATCAAAGCCCTCTTCGTGCGTTACGGGCAAAACGCCGTGCTTTTCAAACGCCTTGATCAGCGCCGTCTTGATCAGATTGACCCCCTCTTTTAGCTGCTCAAAATGATCGTTTTGATCGATTTTTAGCGCCAAATCCAGCGCGTCGATCACGGGTAAAAGGTCTTTGGCAAACCTTTCGCTGGCGTAATCGATCGCCTGATACTTCTCCTTTTCCAAACGCTTTTTTATGTTTTCAAACTCCGCGTAGGCTCTTAAATAGCGATCCTGCGCCTCGTTATATTTGGCTTCAAAATCCTCTTCACTCGGTTCGCTTATCTCCTCGGCGATCGCTTCCGATTCGACGCTTTTGTCGTCGATTGTCTCCTCCGCGTTTTGATCTAACTCTTGTTTATCCCGCTCTTCGTTCACTGATCCTCCTTTTTTATATGATTGATAAAACCTAAAAAATCTCTGTTCATCACCCCAAACGCGACAAGTAGCGCGGGTTTTTCGCCTTTTGTTACCTTGTGGGCGACAATCATGGATGGCGAGTCAAACAGCAGTTGCGCGCTCATCTGCGAAGCGATCGCGCCGTCGTATAGGCGCTCAAAATCCACGTAAAAATTATGGGCGTATTCGATAAGCGCGTCGGCGTTGTAGCGTTTTACGCGACCGCGCTCGATCTCTCTTAGGGCGTTATAGAGCGCGTCGATTCTATTGCTTTTGGCAATCTCGATCAGATCGGTTATATCGTAGCCGCAAAACTCGTTCAAAAGCCGCTCGATTGCCGCGTTCGCGCCCAGCGCCGCCTCGCCAAACTCAAAAGCGGCTAATATGCGTCCAAGCCTGCTTTTTGTAACCTCCAGCAAACGGTTTGGCTCGCGCATGGCAAGCAGCGCGTAAAGTCCGTATGCGCGCGCGGCGCTCTCGATCGCCTCTTCGTCGATCGCGCGCGCGGCGTTGGGATCGATCGCCGAAATCCAGTAGCTTTGTAGCGCTAGATCGGTTGGAATCCGTCCCCCGCTACTGTGCAATTGCGTCAAAAAGCCCTCGTCCACCAGCCTCCTAAAGTAGTTGCGGATCGTAGCGGCGCTCACCGACGCGCTAAGCGCCTCTTTTAGCTGCATAGAACCGATTGGCTGCGGGTTTTGAACGTAGCTATAGACGACGGCGTTTAGTATCTCTTGGCGCGTTTTAGTCCGCATACAATCTCCTTTCATACGCTCAATTTAGCGCTCGCAATAAAAATGTGCTAATTTAATTATACATCTTTAGTCTAGTATTGTCAAGGTTTCATCTCGCGCGCTCTTTAAAAACGTTCGGTATAACTCGCGACAAGGATTACGGCGCTACGATATATAGGTTGCGAGCGATCTAGCGCTAAGCGTCCCAAATTATTATCGCTAAAAGCCGATTGTCGCGCGTCTAGTTTAGTCGCTTATTTTATTTTAAGGAGGAGCAGGGAGATTTGATTGTCTGCAAACGATCGCCGACAAGATTTAAATAATGATTGGTAAGCGTCCGCGTCGCCGACGATACGGGGCTACGATAGTTTAAACGCCGCTTAAAAACAGCGTAGTTTAAGGTTGGTTTGCTACAATCGCGCCCTTAATTCGCAAAGGAAAAACCATGAGCAAGCTGACAAAGAGCCTAAACGCCGCGACGCTTCGGCGCGATTGGCTTCTGATCGACGCGAAGGACAAACCATTCGGTCGTCTGATTGGCGAGATCGCCGTTAAACTACGCGGCAAACACAAACCCAGCTTTACCCCGCATGTCGATTGCGGCGATTTCATCGTCGTTATCAACGCCTCGCAAGCGCGTTTTAGCCGCGAGGGCAAGCTCGACAAGGAGTATTACAGACACACCGGTTGGACGGGACACGTAAAAAGCGAAAAGACCTCCGAACTGCTGGCAAAAAACCCCGAAAAGCTATTCAAGTTAGCGACGCGCGGTATGTTGCCAAAAAACAGTTTAGGACGAGAACAGCTTAAAAAGCTGAAAGTATATGCCGGAAGCGAACATCCGCACACCGCGCAAATTAAAGGTTAATAATGGCTACGAAAAAAGCGCAAAAGAAAGTCGAAAAAATCTACGCGACGGGCAAGCGAAAAACCGCGATCGCCAAAGTCTGGCTTACCGCCGGTTCGGGCAAGCTCTCGATCAACGGCGTAAGCCTAGATACGTGGCTTGGAGGGCATGAAGCGATCAAAATGCGCGTGTTGCAACCGCTTCGTCTGACGAAGCAAGAAAACGCCGTCGATATTACGGCTAACGCGCTTGGCGGCGGCTACTCCGCGCAAGCCGACGCGCTAAGGCACGGAATTAGCAAAGCGCTAACGCTATTCGACAAGGCGAGCTTTCGCCCCATTTTAAAACCGTGCGGACTGCTTACTCGCGACGCGCGCGTGGTAGAACGCAAAAAATACGGCAAACACAAAGCGCGCCGAAGCCCGCAATTTTCTAAACGCTAAGCGGCAAAAAACGCGGCTGGCGCGGATCGCGTTTAAGAGGCGCGAAAACCGACGAAGGGTTACTAAAGTCGCGCCGCCATTCGCCGTTTTTTACGAGGCGATACTTTTATTTGAGTTTGCCTCGCGCGATAGCTTGTTCGCGTAGATTTTCAGCCTCGCGAGGCGATATTTGACTTTATGTTGCAACCGCTTCGCCTGACGAAGCAAGAAAACGCCGTCGATATTACGGCTAACGCGCTTGCGGCGGTTCGAC
This sequence comes from Helicobacteraceae bacterium, assembly GCA_031258155.1. Lineage (NCBI taxonomy): Bacteria > Pseudomonadati > Campylobacterota > Epsilonproteobacteria > Campylobacterales > Helicobacteraceae > Helicobacteraceae bacterium. Next base: position 22,420 of record JAIRNH010000046.1, read on the forward strand.
GCCAAAAAACGGGAGTTCAACGCGACGATAAAAAAGATCGGCTAGGGCGATCTAAGCGCCTACCACCATATAAACAGCGACTACGGATACGACGCTTCTTTTGGTTGCGAGGGTTCTTACAAAAAGAAACTTGGCGCGATCTTTCGCGATCGCCGTCTAAATAACTAGCTTTATCGCAAAAAGTGGCGTTTTACGCGCGCTAAAGCCGCTTTCTTTACGCCGTCCGGCGTTCTTCGTAACTCTAAACCGATCGCGTCTCGCCCTCCGTCATTTCCGCGCGGAGCGAGCGCGAGCGCTTCGTAATCAAAGGCAGGTATCTATCTCTCTTTGTCATACCCGCGCGGAGCGATAGAAGCCCTTGCGCTTCGTAATCGCGAAGCAAAACGGGTATCCATCTTTTTATGATTGTTATCATGGATTCCCGCTTTCGCGGGAATGACGAGAGGTTTGCGTTTGTTTTTATTGGATTCCCGCCTTCCTCCGCGATTACGGGCGGTAAACCGCCCTATCGCTCCGCGCTGGAATGACGAGAATGTGGATTTTCGCGTTTCCCACACACTCTCTTGCGCGCGCGCGCTTCGCGGGAATGACGGGGCGGCGTTATTTTAATTTTACGATCCAGTAGTCATTATAGTTAGTAGAGCCATGATGATCCGTTACATTGCCGTCGGTAGAGTAACTAGAACCCGCGATAATATAGCCGCCGTCGCTTGTTTGTTGAATGGAATTAGCGTAGTCATAGTCGCTACCGCCAAGCGATTTTTGCCACTCAATAGCGCCGTTTGCGTTTAGTTTTACGATCCAGCAGTCGGTATTGTCGGTAGAGCCATGATGACCGGTTACATTGCCGTCAGTAGAGTAGCTATAGCCCGCGATAATATAACCGTTGTCTTTTGTCTGTTGAATGGAAGTAGCCCAGTCAGAGTTACTACCGCCAAGCGATTTTTGCCATACGATAGCGCCGTTTGCGTTTAGTTTTACGATCCAGAAGTCATAATTGCCATAGTTTTCCGTTACATCGCCGTCGTTAGAGTAGCTATAACCCGCGACAGTATAACCGTTGTCTTTTGTCTGTTGAATGGAAGTAGCGTAGTCATAGTCGCTACCGCCAAGCGATTTTTCCC
>JAIRNH010000047.1 GCA_031258155.1 Helicobacteraceae bacterium
CCCCCCCCCCCCCGACAGTACAAGCCTATTGGCAAGATCGCCAGAGAAAGAAACGTTTTCGCAAGCGTTAAAAGAGGACAAACACGATTGCGAACTACAAGAGACCTTAGCGCCCTCAAACGACGATCGTTTAGAATCGGCTTGAGGCGAGAACGGCTTGCAACCCGCAAACCGCGTAAATAGGCGCGTTACGCTTTTTAACGCGGCGCGCGCAAAAGAGAAAACGTTTAATCTCGCTTTGATACGAGGAGGATTGCGGGTATCCATTATGGATGCCTCCTTTGTGTTTGACTTCTTGCATTTTTAGCGCTAAATAGCTTAAATCACTATTAAATTACGTAAAACAATCGAAGTTTGTATTGATAGACTAATGCAAACATAACGCTTGATCTATATCTTGAATACTTTAATGATCCGCGTGGAACCGATGTTTTGATTGCTAAGCGGAGCGTTTGATTTGCGCGTTCAATATCCGCTCTCTTTACTCTTTGCGTCGCCTTTCAAACCCCCGACCATACTAAAACGAAACGCCTTGATCCCGCTCTCTCTCGTCGTAGTCGTTATGTTTTAGATTTAACGATCGTAAGGCGAGGATTGCCCCCGTCCGCTCTCTCTTGCCCGCCGCTCCATACCCTACGCGCCTGCGTTCGCAAACAAACGGGCGCTTCGCGGGAATGACGGGAGGGAAGGCGCCGCCGGTTTTGGTAAAGCGCGGTAAGGCGAGCGTAAGAGGCGCGACCGCAACAAGCTGAAAATAACGTCGTATTGGTTTATCGACGTTTTAAGATTTATTAAGCGCTTATAACAAGCCGCGTTTTATTATAGACGCTTGGCGCGAGTTGAAACGCAAAACTTTAATCGCGGCGATAACGATCGGGAGAATGTCGCGCGCGGGCTAGATTTATCGATCTGCTAGCTTTTGAGGTCGAATTTGCAAAATCGCAACGCCTAAAGGGCGGTAAAACAAGACTATTTTGCCGATTTGCGGTTTTGTTAAATTATGACGCGGCGCAAGCTGGGAAGCTGCATCGTTAGGCAATGGATCGATCCGTGCTGGCGCGCCGCTACGCTTGCGTTAAGCGCGATTATCTCGCGATCCTTAAAAGCGGTTTTTAGCGCCGCCAACGCCTTTTCGTCGCTATCAACGCCGTAGATCGGCGCGATCGCGGCGCCGTTGATAATCAAAAAATTCGCGTATGTCGCGGGCAGTCTTTCGCCCTCGTAATAGATCGGATCGCACATCGGCAACTCCACAAAACGATACGGCGCCCCGTTCGCTTTTTTGAACGCCAAAATCTCCTCTTTCATCGCTTTTAGCGCGTCGTAATGGCTATCGTTAGGATTGTCGCAACCGACAAAAGCTATCGTGTCAGGATCGCAAAATCGAGCCAAAGTATCTATATGAGCGTCGGTATCGTCGTTTTCCAAACGCCCGTTTTTCACCCACAAAACCCGCTTCGCGCCCAGATCGCGCCTAAAACGCGCCTCAAAATCAGCTTTGCTCCAACGCGCGTTGCGATTTGGCGCAAACAGGCAGTTTTCGGTGGTCATAATCGTTCCCGCGCCGTCGCTTTCGATACTGCCGCCCTCCAAAATCCAGCCCGTTTTTATTACTCTCGCGCCGCCGAAAAAGCCTTGCGCTTTCAAGCCTTCGGTAATTTGGTTGTCGTAATTGGCGGCGAACTTTAGTCCCCAGCCGTTGAACTCGAAGTCCAGAAACGCCGTTTCGCCGTTATCCTCGATCGCGATCGCGCCAAAATCGCGCGCCCACGTGTCGTTTGTCGGCAGTTGCGCGCAAACGACGCGATCGTTCCCAAAGCGCCTAAACGCTTCGTCGGCGTTTTCGCAGATCAAGATCGCCTTTTCAAAGCGCGTTATCGCCGCGATCAGCGACTCGTAAAACTCCAAAATCTCGCCCATATACGGCGCCCAATCGCCCCCTTCGCGCGGCAGAGCGAGCAAGACTCCGCTCTGTTCCTCCCACTCCGCGATCGCTCTACGGCTCATAACGCTCCTTCACTAAATCTACACATTTTCACGAAAAAATCTTAAACTTATTTCCCAATTTTAAGGAGTTATCGATGAAACAGTTGATCGTTTTAGCGATCGCCTCGTGCGTCGCTTTCGCTGCGCCGAAAGTTACCTTTCAAGATTATGAAAACGGCGCTATAACGCGCGAGCAGCCCTCCTCGGGCGCTCTTGCCTCTTACGCGCGGATACTCAAAAACGCGCGACAAAGCGTGGTGAACGTCTCGATCCAAAAGAGCGTGCGAACGCCGCAAATACAGGTTTCGCCCTTTTTTAACGATCCGTTTTTCCGTCAGTTTTTTGACGACGGACGCTTCAACATTCCGCGCGAGCGTATCGAGCGATCGCTGGGTAGCGGCGTGATTATCAGCGCGGACGGCTATATCGTAACCAACAATCACGTCGTCGAAGACGCGAATAAGGTGATCGTAACGCTGGCAAACAGCAAAGAGGAGTTCGAGGCTAAAGTGATCGGCAGCGATCCGAAAAGCGATCTGGCGGTAATCAAGATCGAGGCGAAAAATCTGCGCCCCGCGATCTTTTTTGATTCGGACAACGTAGAGGTGGGCGACGTGGTTTTCGCCATCGGCAACCCTTTTGGCGTGGGCGAAACCATTACCACGGGCGTGGTATCCGCGACAAACCGCACGGCGGTCGGCATCGTGGAATACGAAGACTTTATCCAAACCGACGCGGCGATCAATCCGGGCAACAGCGGCGGCGCGCTGGTCAATTCCACAGGCGCTTTGATCGGGGTAAATAGCGCGATCTTGACGCGAAGCGGCGCAAATCACGGCGTGGGTTTTTCGATTCCTAGCAATATGGTAAAAAAGATCGCCGAGCAGCTTATTGAGAGCGGCGAAGTTACCCGCGCTTGGCTTGGCGTGAGCATAAGCGATTTAAGCGAGGATTTGCACGAGTTTTACGGCAAAAAAGAGGGCGCGGTGGTAATTAGCGTCGAACCGAAATCGCCCGCCGACAAAGCGGGGCTAAAACGCGGCGATCTGATAATCAAGGTGGATTCCAAAGCGATCGACGGCGCAAATTCGCTTCGCAATACGATCGGCGCGTTGCCGCCAAATAAGAAGGTGGCGTTAGAGGTTGTGCGCGATAAAAAGACGATTACCATTAGCGCCGCGCTAACCTCTTTGGACAAAGGCTCGATCGCGGCGGCAAAAAGCGACTACAAAGGCTTAACTATCGCGCCGCTAACGGACGAAGCGCGATCTCGCCTTCGCCTGTCTAGGGAGTCGCGCGGCGTGATAGTCGATAGCGTAGCGGATAATTCGGAGGCAAGCAAAGCGGGCTTCGCGAGCGGCGACGTGATCGTGCAGGTGGAATCTACGGAGATTTCCGATATAGATTCATTCAAAAAAGCGATCGCCGGTAACGCGAAAAAACGTTTCTACGTCCTTAGGCGCGGCGTTATTTTTATCGCGGTTTTATAACGCCGCCTAGTTGAAAGAGCTTTGCGCTATTTGCGCGAGGAGACCCGCTTGGGCGCTCCTCGCGTTACTTTGGGCGCCGCGTTTTAGCGCCGCGGCAATCAATAAAAGCTCTTTATGGTCGCTCTCCGTCGCGTGTCGTTGCGTAATTATAAGTTGAGACGCTTGATAAAATCTTTGACTTAAACGGCATAGATCGCTTTTTCTCCGGCGGGGCGGGAGCGAAAGCGTTTATACTCCCATATATATTGTTTAAGATCGAGATTTACGCATATCTCGATAGATCGGTTAAGCGCCGTTGCGGCGATTTTCTCGTCGGGATTATATATGTTTTGATCTACTTCTGAAAAGATAAGCATAAAACCGTTTTGGCTACGCAACGCTACGCCGCAAACGACGATCGCGCCCGTTTTCTGCGCCGCTTTTTGCAAAAAAGTGGGGGTTAGCGCCTCCACGCCAAAAAACGGCGCGAAAACTCCGCCCGCCCGTTTTGCGGGCTGAGTATCGGGTAGGATCGCCGTAACCGCGCCCTTGCTAAGCTCCCTAAACAACCTTGTCACTCCTTTCGCGTTCGCGGGAGCGGAGATCATGCCAACCTTGTCGCGGATAGCGACCAAAAGCGGTTCCAAATCCTTAATTTTCGGCGGTTCGTAAAGCGCGATAAAGGTCGATTTCGAGGCTAAAAAGTGCCTCATCATCTCCCAATTTCCCACATGCGGCGCAAGCAAAATCACCCCTTTTTTTGCCGCGATCGCCTCGTCTAACAGACTCTCGTTCTCCGTTTTCTCGACGAGTTCCAGACAGCGTTTATGCTCCCACATACACAGCGCGCCCATCTCGGCGGCGGTTTTAGCCGATTCAATCAAGCTCTCTCGCGCTAGTTTTTTGCGTTCGGCGGCGCTTAGCGAAGGAAAACATATCTCAAGGTTTTTCAGCGTTACGCGCTTGTGCGTCGTGGGAAAATACCAGCCGATCACGGCTATAAACGCGCCAAAGCGCCGCGCGTTTTTCAGCGAAAGCGCGGCTAGAAACCTCAAAAGCCGCTTGGCGCCGAATACGCCGTAACGATATTTGCGCCGCTTACTCTTCGTCATTGTCCGCTTTGCCGTCGTCGATATTTTCGATCTTAATCGACAGATATAGCAGTTGCGCGCACTCGATCAGCGCTTTGGAGGCATTGACTACCGCGCGGTTAATCGATATAAAAGTCGGAGAGGTAGATTGCGCCACGTCGCCGCTTTTGATCGCTCTTGTGATCGTATTTAGAGCGCTGCGATCCTCGTTTTGGATTTCGGTTAGAATTTTTGAGAGCATTGCCGATAGGTTCTTTTCGTTCTCTTCGTCGGACTGCATAGACAGCCGCAGATATTTAACGAGCCGCGCCACGCGCACCCGCGCCTGATTGTAGTGATCGAGCATAAAATCGTCGTCGCTGGCGGCAAACTCGTCAAGATTACGCTTAATGTCCTTAAACAACTTCGCCGCGTAGATCGCCTCGCGAGCGGCGGCAAGCGATCGGTTTACGATCGTCTCGTCTTCGGGCGTTCTCTCGCCGATTAGCGTGGAATACTCCAAAATCGCGGCTTCGATACTTTTTAGCCTATTGTAATGCTCGTCTATATCGATATCGATAATATCGTGGCGCGAATAGACGACGGCGGTAATTTTGCGCCTGCGAAGAAAAATCTCGTTTGGAGGGAGATTAAGCATATATAAGGAGAAGTTAAGCGACTCCTCTAGCAGATGAGACGACTCGTTTTTGAGCGCCTCTACGCTCACGTCGGACATTTGAGGATTCACGGAGTCGATATGGCGCGTGATCTTTACGTCGCTTTTGACAAAGCGTTTGGATAAGAAAGTTCCGATTTTTGCCGTAAATGGACCAAAAGTTATAAGACCGATCGCGTTGAAGATCGTGTGAAACAGCGCCAAAGCAAGCACGGGATCATCGCGCAAACCAAAGCCGTCGGTAATCAGCCAAGTTATAGGCTTGAGCAGGCATAACGCCAAAATCGCCGTTCCGACGTTGAATATCACGTGCGAGGCGGCGATACGCTTCGTATCGGGAGAGCCGACGGCGGCTAAGATCGCGATCGTTCCAGTCGTACCTACGTTCGCGCCGATTACAAGCGCGGCGGCTATATCGAAACTCGTTACGCCCGCGCCGACGGCGGCTAAGAAGATCGCCATGCTCGCCGCGCTAGAGTTCAAAATCACCGTTAGAGCAAAGCCGATCGCCGCATACGCCAAAACGCCGTAATTCTGATATTTGCTCAGATCGACGGAGTGCGCGAGAGTCTGCATACTCTCTTTTAGCAGATCCAATCCGTAAAAGAGCAGACCAAAACCCATCAGCAACGTAAAGAAAGCGCGGACTTTTTTCTTTGAGCCCGATAGGAGCAGCCCTAAACCAGCTACGCCTATAATCGGCATAGCCGCGCTTGAGACGCTGAACTTAAATCCAAGCAACGTAACTAGCCAGCTTGTTCCCACGCTGCCAAAATTAGCGCCGATCATAACGCCCACGCCGCTAACGAGGCTCATCATACCCGCGCCGACAAACGCCACGACCATTAGCGAAACAAGAGTGGAACTCTGAAGTATCGCCGCGCTTGCCACGCCCGTAGCCAACGATTTAGGAACGGTAACGGTGGCTTTTTTGAGCATAGTCTTGAAATGCGCTCCCGCGGCGGTTTTGATCGCGCTTTCAAGCAGCGACATACCAAACAAGAACATTCCCAGCCCCGCCAGAGCCAGCGACCAATTAACGCTTTCGGTTTCCAATAAAACTTTCCTATACTATCAACGCAATAAAGGTAGAATGCTATCAAACGAACGATTTAACGTCGGAGATAGAGTTATACGCAATGATCCGCCATTTACAACCGCAACATTTCATCAACCGCGAACTTAGCTGGCTTCGCTTCAACACGCGCGTTTTAGAAGAGGCTTCCAACCCGCGCAATCCGCCGCTAGAGCAGCTTAAATATATCGCCATTTACGGCACGAACCTAGACGAGTTCTATATGATTCGCGTCGCGGGGTTAAAGGTGATGGAAAAAGCCCGCGTCAATCCGGGCAGTCCCGACGGGTTAAGCGCCTACGAGCAGCTTACGCTAATTCGCGAGTATGTCTCCAAAGAGGCGCCGCTCGTCGAACAAAAGATCGCGGAGCTGTTTGCCATATTGGAAAAGCGCTCGCTCAAGATAAAAAACTACGGCGATCTTAATCCGCAGCAAAAACGCAAGGCGAACGCCTATTTTGAGAGCCATATCTACCCCGTCGTGATCCCGATCGCCGTTGACGCGACCCACCCCTTCCCGCATCTAAATAATCTTAGCTTTGCGATGGCGGTTAAACTAAAAGCGGGCGAGAACGATCCGATAAGGCACGGGCTTATCCGTCTGCCTCGCGTTTTGCCGCGTTTTGTGGAGATCGACGCGGGGACTTTTACGCCGATTGAATCGATTGTCTATCATCATATCGAGGATATGTTTCCCGGTTTTACGCCGATTAGCCACGCGCCGTTTCGAGTAACGCGCAACGCCGATATTTCCATAGAGGAAGAGGAAGCCGACGATTTTCTCGACGTGCTAGAAGAGGGTTTGCGTCTTAGGCAAAAAGGCGAGATCGTCCGTCTTGAGATCGCCCAAAACTGCGATCCCGATCTATTGGCGTTTTTGACGACGCATCTCAAAGTCAGCCCGAACGATATTTACGCAAAAACCGCGCCGCTTAATCTCGGCGCGTATTGGCAACTTATCGGCAATAAGCGCTTTACCCATCTGCTGCTAGAAAGCCAGCCGCCTCGCGCTCTGCCGCCGTTTGATCTCAAAGAGCCAATCGCGGGCATAATCGACAAGCAAGACGCCGTTATTTTGCTGCCATACGAGAGCTTTAGCCCGATCGAGCGGTTTATCGCGGAGGCGGCTGGCGATCCGAACGTGCTTTCGATCAGAATGACGCTCTATCGCGTCGGCAACAACTCGCCGATTGTCAAAGCGTTGATCGAGGCGGCGGAAGCGGGCAAAATGGTTACGGCGGTCGTGGAACTCAAAGCCCGCTTCGACGAGGAGAACAACCTAAAATGGGCTAGAGCGCTGGAAAACGCGGGCGCGCATGTGATCTACGGCGTGGTGGGACTGAAAATACACGCCAAAATCGCGCACGTTATCCGCAGAGAGCCTAACGGCGATCTCAAACATTTCGTGCATCTCTCTACGGGCAACTACAACTCCGGCACGGCTAGAATCTATACCGATATAAGTTTTTTCACCGCGAGCCAAAAGATCGGCGAGGACGCGGTGCGGTTTTTCCACCATATCACGGGCTTTGCGAAAAATACCGAACTGCACAGCCTCGCGATGGCTCCGACGCAGATCAAGCCGCGCCTTTTGGAGCTGATCGCCGCCGAAGCAAAGATGAAAGGCGAAGGAGAGATTATCGCCAAGATCAACTCGCTAGTCGATAAAGACATAATTACCGCGCTGTGCCGCGCTTCGCAAGCGGGGGTGAAAATCTCGCTGATCGTTCGCGGAATCTGCTGCTTGCTACCGGGCGTAAAAGGGGTAAGCGAGAATATCCGCGTCGTGTCGATCGTGGGCAAATTTTTGGAACACGGACGAACCTTGTATTTCAAGCACGCCGATCCGCAGCTGTTTTTCAGCAGCGCGGACTGGATGCCGCGTAATTTAACGCGCAGAATCGAGCTGATGACGCCGATTTACGACGCGGAGATCGCGAGGTTGCTGCTGTGCGTTCTGAAACTGCAACTTGGCGACAAAAAACAGGCTAAGGAGCTAAAAAGCGACGGGCAATACGCGGCGTATCAAGACGGCGGCTACGACGCGCAAGGCGCGCTAGAGGCGATCGCGGCTAAACTGCACGAAAATGGCGAGCCTCGCGCCAAAATCGCTCCCGCGATCGAGGAGTTTTTGAAGGCAAACGGCTTATAGCTTTCGCGTTCGAGCTTTGGCGCGATCGTAAATGCGCGTCGCTTGCCGAAATCGGCTTGATCGTTTGGGCGCGCCTAAGTTTTAGGGGTTTCGGCGTTATAATCGAGCGTTTTATGCGCGCGGATTTTGCGGGCTGAAACAGATCGATCGTAAGGCTAGAAAATGATTAGCGCGTTTAACGATCACAAGCCGTTAATCGGCGATCGGGTTTTTATCGCGCCTAGCGCGGACGTAATCGGGCGTTGCGAAATAGGCGAGGATTGCTCCGTGTGGTTTGGGGCGGTTATACGCGCGGACGTTCATCGCGTGAAGATCGGCGCGCGCGTCAGCGTTCAAGACGGCGCGGTTATTCACGTAACGCATTCCGTCTTAGCGGACGAGTCCGACGGGTTTCCGACAGTCGTAGGAGACGACGTAACAATCGGACATCGCGCGGTATTGCACGGTTGCGTTATAGAAAACGCCTGCCTGATCGGAATGGGCGCGATTATATTAGACGGAGCGGTTATCGGCGCGGAGTCGATTGTGGGCGCGGGCGCGCTAGTTACGCAAAACAGGGTTTTCCCTCCGAGGTCGCTGATTTTAGGTTCGCCCGCGAAAGTCGCGCGGACGCTTAGCGACGGCGAAGTTAAAGAGCTTTACGCCTCCGCCTCGCGTTATGTCGCGCTGAAATCGAGTTACCTCGCATAAATCTAGCGGCGGTTTAATCCAAAATTGCGAAAGATTTATCATCTTGTAATAAATAGTTTTTGATACAGACCCCTCGCGACGTTTAGGCAATGGCGGTTTTATCCGTTATGGTTATTTCAAAATCTCGATTTTGATAAACCAAACCTATTTTCAAGATTCCTTTCTCGTTAATACCAAACCGCCGATCGAGCGCGTTACAGCGGTTTTAATAACTTCTCAAGCGCGCCTTCAAACGGCGATATAAGCCCAAGTAAAACTTCGCCTAGAAATTTACAAGATTTAGAGAACCGCTTTGCGTTTTTAGGCGTTTATACGTTGCGTCTAACGCCGCGCTCAATCGCGCTTTAAGCAAAATTAGGATAAAACGTCTCTTATTAAATCAAACTGTAAGGAGCAAGAGATGTCGGTTGCAATAGTTTTTGGTAGTAGCGGCGGCAACACGGAGGGCGTCGCCAAACTTATCCAAAAGAAACTTGGCAAGGAGGCTGATCTAATAGACGTTGGCAAAGCCAACGCCGATAAAATAAACGGCTACGACAAGCTAATTTTGGGCGTATCGACGTGGTACGAGGGTCAGTTGCAAGACGATTGGGACTCGTTCGACAGAGAGGCGCTCGATCTTAAAGGCAAAACCGTGGCGCTGTTTGGACTTGGCGATCAGGAGGGCTACGGCGGCGAATTTTGCGACGGCGTAGGGATTTTATACGAGTTGGCGTTGAAAAAAGGCGCCAATATAGTAGGCGATAAAAACTCTGTTGACGGATACAACTTTGAAAGTTCCAAAGCGGTGGTGGACGGAAAGTTTGTCGGACTTATTATCGACGAGGATAATCAAAGCGATTTGACCTCAAGCAGAGTTGAACGGTGGGTTGAGAGCATAAAATCCGCTTTCTAGCGTTTCGGGACGGTTTCGCTTAGACGCGAAGCCGCCCCTTTGGGGAGACGCGCGCTATTCGCGACAACTTCGACGGGTAACTAAGCCTACGGATACGTCTATGTCGGCTTTCAGCGTTATGCGTTAGCGCCCCTATAGCGGAACAAATAACGCTTAAAAAAGAGCAAGCAACCGCGGCGGCTACGGGGAGCTAAAAAGCGCAACCTATAGCGGAGCGAATAACGCTTAACAAAGCAAAGCTACTTGCGATATGGATTTATCGGCTTTTAACCCCTTTTATCGCCCCTCTCCCGTCCTTTTTTATTTTTCGATATGCCGCTCGCGTAACTTACGGCGGTTTTTACGCTTTGTAATAAGCCGATAGATTATATATTGCCAAACTATTTTGAATCGCCCGTAATTGCGCGCTTAACGACGCGGCGCAACCTTTGCGCGTCCAGATGATAATCTCCGATTAAAGGCGCTTTAACGGGCGCTCTTGGGCGACCAAAATCTATCTTAAAGCCAAAAAATCAATGCAACCCGCGCGCTCGCAAGGAGCGCGACTCTTCCTTTCAACTTCCGCAATGCCAAGCAACCAGTTTCAACCCACGCGCTCGCAAGGAGCGCGACAAACTTGCTTTGAAAAATTAACTTTGCGATTTGATATTTTAATTTACGTTTTACGGCGCGCTAAACATGTCCTAATCAATCTCGCCT
>JAIRNH010000048.1 GCA_031258155.1 Helicobacteraceae bacterium
CATGGCGAGAGCGACGACGACGATCGCTTTTACGACGATAATTCGACGCGGGATATAACGCCCCGCAGGTTGGGTAGGTGATCGTTGTAATTCGCGAGCGTTAACGAAGCAAACGGCAAGCTCCCCCTTTCCATAAAGGAGAGAGCTTGCAAAAGCGGCGAGCTAAAACGCAACGATCGGCAGTCTCTAATAATCTTCTCTCGCTTTCCAAAAAAAGGGAGAGGAGGAGGCTCGTTTTTCGCGCAAAGGCTTGCGATCGAGGGGATAGCGGCTAACGCCGTCGCCAAGCGCGATCGATTATTCTTTTTTCCCTTACGTTTGGTTTGCTCCAATTGCGCCGATCGAATTTATTGGCGGCTTTTTGGTCTGCCCAAACGCAATATCGGAAACGCTCTGCCGTAATCGTCCGTTTCGCTTCTGCTTAGCGTTTCAAATCCGTATTTAGCGTAAAATCCTATCGCCAGATCGTTTTGCTCGTTAACGTCCACAAACCCGACGTTTAATTCGTTTATCGCGTATTGTATTAGCTTTCCGCCGATTTTGGCGCCTCTATATTCCGCTCCGACAAATAACATCTCTATTTTATCCTTCGCAATTGCCATAAACGCGCGGCAGGCGTCTTTGCTATCGCCGAAAATAAACAGCCTTTCAACCGTTTTTATCCCGTCTTTGACCAATGGAATTAAGTCTTCTATATCTTTTTGCGATAAAAACGAATGAGAGCTTCTTACGGAGGACTCCCATATTTTAAGAAGCCCGTTCAAAAGCGCGTCATCTCTAAACTCTTTTTCGACGGATATTATTTGCGCCGCTTTTTCCAATTCGTTTATTTTCTCCCGACGTCGGTTTATCGCGCTTAAACGCGCCGCTATAGCGACGAGGGCGTTTGCGGCGCGGATAATTTACCCCTTCTCGCGAAGAAAAGGGGTAAATCGCGTTAAAACATCGACAATAAAACGCCCGCGGCGACCGCCGAACCGATCACGCCCGAGACGTTAGGACCCATCGCGTGCATAAGCAAGAAGTTTTGCGGGTTGGCTTTTTGCGCCTCTTTTTGCGAGACTCTAGCCGCCATAGGCACGGCGGAGACGCCCGCGCTTCCGATCAACGGATTGATCGGGTCTTTGCTTAGCTTGTTCATGATCTTCGCCATAATCACGCCCGCGGCGGTGCCGAAGGAAAAGGCGATCAAACCCAAAATAACGATCGCTAACGTTTCTGGAATCAGAAACTTATCCGCCGCGAGTTTCGAGCCTACCGAAAGCCCCAAAAAGATCGTAACGATATTGATCAGCGAATTTTGAAGCGTGTCGCTGATCCGCTCCACCACGCCGCACTCGCGGGCGAGATTGCCAAAGCAGAGCGCGCCCATCAGCGGCGCCGCGTCGGGCAGGAAAAACGCGCACAAAACCACAAGCGAGATCGGAAAGAGTATCTTTTCTAGCTTGCTCACGTCGCGCAGCTGCGACATCTTGATCGCGCGCTCTTTTTGCGTCGTTAGCGCGCGCATAATCGGCGGTTGGATCAGCGGCACCAGCGCCATATACGAATACGCCGCCACCGCGATCGCTCCAAGCAGTTCGGGCGCGAGGCGCGAGGCGACGAAAATCGAGGTCGGTCCGTCCGCGCCGCCGATAATGCTAATCGCCGCCGCGTCTCTTAGCGAGAAGGTGAAAAGATCGGTATATTGACCGACGGTCACCGCCAAAATCAAAGTGCCGAAAATGCCAAACTGCGCCGCGCCGCCAAGCAGCGACGTTTTTGGATTGGCGAGCAGAGGTCCAAAATCGGTCATCGCCCCCACGCCCATAAAAATTAGCAACGGAAAAAGACCGCTTGCTATGCCCATATTGTATAGAACGCCAAGCAGCCCGTTTGGTCCCGCGATCTCGGCGATCGGAATGTTCGCCAGCAGACCGCCAAACGCGATCGGGATCAGCAGCAAAGGCTCGTATTGTTTGGCGATCCCAAGATAGATCAAGACAAAGCAAATTGCGAACATCACAAGCCGCCCCCACGTTTGCGCGAACGGGCTTACCTCTTTGCCAAACTCGTTTGTTACGCCCTCTTTTGGAGTTAGAAACGCTTTGATTCCCGTGCTGTCAAATAGCCCTATAAACATATCGCCAAGCGGTTTTGCCTCGTAACTTTTCTCCTCGTTCGCCGTCGCGTTGGTTTCAACGGCGGCAAACGCCGAATGCGCGCAGGCAAACGCCGCCAAAATAAGCGCGATAAAGGTTTTTTTCATCGCCGATCCTTACTCGGCAATCGTTACAAGCGCTTGACCGGCTTGCACCTTCGCGCCGACGGGCGCGTTTATTGCCGCGATTACGCCGTCGGCGTCTGAAAAGACCTCGTTTTCCATCTTCATAGCCTCGATAACCAGCGTCAGATCGCCGTTTTTGACGCGATCGCCCACGTTTTTGACGATTTTTGTTATGGTTCCGGGCATTGGAGCGGCGATAATATGCGTTTTGCCGCTTGGAGGCGGAGCGTTATCGACGGCGATTTTCGCGCCGCTCGCCGCGCCAAGTTCGGCGATCTTGCCTTCGGCGATTTTGACGAAGTAGGTTTGCCCCTCTACCACGATCGTAAAATCCTCCGCGCCGCTTGGTTGTTTCGCGGCTGAAGGAGCGACGTCGGATTTGAGCCGAACGCTGCCTTTGGCGGCGCCCTGCAAAAACTTGATCCCCTTATCGCCGCACGCAAGAACGATAAAAACGTTTTCGTCGCTGATTTCAAGGTTGTTTGCCGCAAGCTGTTCTTTTGCCCATTTGCTTGATTTCTTTTCGTCGCGATCGGCTATATCGATCGCGTTTTCCGTCGTCGTCGGTAGCTTAAGTTGCTCGGAGGCTAATTTGACGATTTCGGGATCGGGCGCGACGGGCGTTTTGCCGAAGTAGCCCAACACCATTCTGCCGTAGCCGTCGGCGATCTTTTTCCACTTGCCAAACATCACGTTGTTAAACGCCTGCTGAAAGTAAAACTGGCTTACGGGCGTAACGGAGGTGCCAAAACCGCCCTTTTCCACCACTTCGCGCATCTGCTCGATCACGGAGGGGAATTTATCCAGACAGTTGTTATCGCGCATCATCTGCGTATTCGCCGTAAGCGCGCCGCCGGGCATAGGCGAATATTGAATGATCGCCGAAACCTGCGTCGCTTCGGGCGGTATAAAATAGTCTTTTAGCGCCTCTTTTAAGACGGTTTCGCTCTCCAACACCTTGTCGAGCTTAAGCTCGTCGCCAAGATGATTGCCCAAAACAAACCGCGATCCTCTAAGGGCGTGCGCCATCACCAGAATATCGGTGTGCGCCGTGCCGCCGCTGACCGGCTCGCGATCGAGATCCACGCCGTTCGCGCCCGCTTCGATCGCCGAAAGATAACACGCCAAGCCGATTCCAGCCGTTTCGTGCGTGTGGTAGCGGATATGACAATCCTTGCCAAGCAGTTTTCGCGCGGCGGCGATCGTCTCGTAAACTTTGCGCGGATTGGCGGTGCCGCTCGCGTCTTTGAACACGACGGAATCGTAAGGAACGCCCGCGTCTAAGAAACTCTTGAGCGTCTTTTCGTAAAACGCCGCGTCGTGCGCGCCGACGCAACCGGGGGGTAGGTCCATAACGGTAACGGTAAGCTCGTGATTTAACCCCGCGTTTTTGATCGCCTTAGCCGAATACTCCATATTGCGAACGTCGTTAAGCGCGTCGAAATTACGAATAGTAGTAACGCCGTGTTTTTTGAATAGTTTCGCGTGCAGATCGATAATCTCGCGCGATCCCGTGTCCAAACCTACGTGATTTACGCCGCGCGCCAACGTCTGCAGATTGGCGTCTTTGCCCGCGACTTCGCGGAACTTGTCCATCATATCGAAGGCGTTTTCGTTCAGATAGAAAAACGGCGCTTGAAATCTCGCGCCGCCGCCCATCTCAAATCGCCTAATACCCGCGTCGATCGCCGATTGAACGGTGGGCAGAAAATCCTTCATAAAAACCCGCGCGCCGAAAACCGATTGGAAGCCGTCGCGATAGCTTGTGTCCATAACCTCTATAATTTGCTTCGTAGCCATATCCGTCCCTTAACCTCGTCTTTTCTTATATTCGGCGATCGCGGCGAGCGCTATTTTTTGTAGCGTCGCGTCGGAGATTGTCGCGCTTTGCTCCGTAGCCGCGGGTTTTACCTGCGGAAAAAACCGCGTTAGCGCCCAACCTTGCGCCTTAAGAAACGCGATCATAAAACACAAGAAAGTAAAGACCGTCGACATGCCGACGACCATTATTTTCGCAGCCTCTAATATCAAAGTTCCGTTTTCCACTTAATTTTCCTTTTTTTTGCTTCTTTATATCCGCCGATAACGACGAATACGACCTTTTGCAACGCCGCGAGCGAAACTTTTGGCTTCGTCGCGACGAGCGCCGACCCTCTCCTTTTGGGCGAGAGCGCGTCTAAGAAACCTTTTGCCGCGCCGACGAGAGCCGCTATAAGGCGCGAGCGTCCAAGCGCCGCCGTTAGCTTTTTACCGCTTGACGACTTTAGATTGTATGCCTCCTTCCTTATTGGTCTAATATTGTAGTTTTGCGCGAATTGGTTGTTAATAGCTTACCTCAATTATCATTTATCGCTATGCTTCCTAACGCCTCGAACGCGGCTGAAGGGTCGATCTCGGCGTGGCTTAGCGTAACTATATCGAGATTGAAGCGCTCGTAAATCTGCGCGATCGATCGGCGCAAAAGCGGATCGACGATCAAAATTACCGGCGAAACGCCCTTTGCGATCAGCTCCTCCTTTTTGACTCGCGTAGCGTCGATAAACGCGGTGATCTCTTTGACGTTTAACATTAGAGCGCTCGCGCCGTTTTGATCTTTGAGCTTGTCTAGGAACTTTTGCTCGGACGCGACGTCCAACGTAAGAATGCGTATAACGCCGCCTTCGGACTTATACATATTCGTAATCGTCCGCGCCAGCTTAGATCGCGTTTGTTCGGTTAAAATCTCCGGGCTTCTGAGCGCCGCCGCGCAGTCGGCGATCGTCTCCATAATGGTGAGCATATCTTTGATCGGGATTTTTTCATGAAGCAGATTTTTAAGCACGCTTTGGATTAAGCCGACGCTTCCGGCGGCTTTTAGCGCGTCCTCCACGACGGTTGGATACGCTTTTTTTAGCGAATCGATCAGCTTTTGCGTATCTTGACGGGTAAGCATCTCTTCGGCGTGCTTTTTGACCAGTTCCGCTAGGTGCGTAGTGATAACGGTCGACGGATCGACGACGGTGTAGCCCTTTACGATCGCGTCGCTCTTTTTGTCGCCGTGAATCCAGATCGCGTCTAGCCCAAACGCCGGCTCTTTGGCGGCTACGCCGTCGATCTCGTCGATAGCAAGCCCGCTGTTGATCGCCAAAAATTGCCCCGGATATACCTGTCCGCTTCCAATCGTGACGCCTTTTAGCATTATCTCGTAGCTGTTTGGATCAAGCTGTAGGTTGTCGCATATATACACCTGCGGCATTAAAAAACCGAATTCGCCCGCCATTTTGCGTCGCATAGAGCGAATGCGATCGCTTAGATCGCCGCCTTGTTTTTCGTCTGCGAGTTTGATAAGCTGATAGCCCATATCCAGCTCTAACAGCTCCACCTTTAGCGCCCGCTCTAGCGCGCTTTCCTCCTCTTTGGCGCGCTCTTCGGGCGTTTTTTCTTTCGCTTTCGGCGCGCCCTCTTTCGCTCCCTCGCCTTTTTTGCGCGCGGGTTTTAGCGGCGATGGCGAATCGGCGCCGCTAAGCTCGTTCAAAAACGGAAACTTTGCCTTGAGCCAGCCGCTGATCGCGCCGTCTTGAGAGTCGCGAATTACAAGCGAGATCGCAACGAAAATTAAACCTATAAATCCGAGCGAAAGCGCGGGCAGACCCGGCACCATCGCAAACAAAACTAGAATAGCGCCCACGATCAACAGCGTTTTATAGTCGCGCCCTAGCTGCGCGATCGCGCCGCTGGCAAAGTTCGAGGCTTCGTCTTTGCTCGCGCGGGTGATGATAATGCCCGTGGCGGTGGCGACGAGCAGCGCGGGGATCTGCCCCACGAGACCGTCGCCGATCGTCAAAAGCGTATAGGTCGCCACGCTGTCTCCGACGGAGAGATCGTTTTGAAACACTCCGATCAATATGCCGCCGACGATATTAACGATCGTAATGATAATGGCGGCGATCGCGTCGCCTTTTACAAACTTGCTTGCGCCGTCCATCGCGCCGTAAAAGTTCGCCTCGCCCACGATCTCTTGTCGTCGCTTTTTGGCTTCGCTTTCGTTGATTAGTCCGGCGTTGAGATCCGCGTCGATCGCCATCTGTTTGCCCGGCATAGCGTCCAAGCTAAAGCGCGCGGAAACTTCCGCGACGCGAGTAGAGCCGTTGGTTACCACGATGAAATTAACCAACGCCAAAATCGCGAAAATGATAACGCCGATCACATAGTTGCCGCCCACGACGAAACTGCCAAAACTAGCGATAATATCGCTAACCGCTTCCGGTCCGTTATGCCCTTCGCTAAGAATCATTCGCGTAGTGGCGATATTGAGCGCGATCCTAAACAGCGTTACCAAAAGAATCATTGTCGGGTAGGTGGAAAAATCGGTGGGCTTGGCGATAAAGATCGAGATTAAAATGATCAGCGTGGCGATCGAAAGCGAGACCGTCAGCAACAGGTCTAGTAGCCAACTAGGCAGAGGAACGATAATGATCGCCATAATGCCGACGACAAAAAAGACTACCGTCAGGTCTTTGAGCGCGAACAGATATTTTAGAAACGGAAAAACGCGGTTTATCAGAGTAAAAGGCGTAGCTCGCGCCATTATTCGCGGGTTAGATCGGCTATGCTAGTTTTAGCCAGCATATCGTCAATCTTGGATTGAAGGCGGTTCAAGAACGGCCAGATCGCGCACAGAGAGCTTTTAGCCTCGCCGCTTGGGCAGTTACACAGCGCCGCCGAGCAGGTAAAAACCATAGCGCAGTGGTCGTCAACCGCGCGAAGCAACGCCTCGATCGTAATCTCGCTTGGCGGTTTCGCCAGCGTAAAGCCGCCCCCCGCGCCCTTGCGCGAAGCTAAAATGCCCGCCTTTGCCAACGACTGCAAAACCTTAGCCATAAAACTATACGATAGCTTTAGATCGGACGAAAGCGTTACCGCGTCCGTCGCGCCGTTTTGCTTGCTGACGGCGATAATCGCCATCAGCGCGTATTCGCTCGCTTTTGTAAATAGCATATATCCTTCTTTGCGTATAGCTCTTTTAACCGCCGCTAACGCGAGCGTTTTTGGACTACCGCATTATAAGCTACTTTCGTTCAACGCGGTTTTCGCGCGCTATCGATTATATTCTCTCGCGAATCTGTCGATAATATTCGGCTCTTTCATAAACGCTCTCGCCATGGCGAAGTATTCGATCTTTGTAGAGTTTAATATCTCCGTCATCCGCTCAAAATCTCTGTTGCCGCCCGTCAAAATAAGCGCCGTATCGTTTTGATCGGCGATTATTTCAGCCTCTTTTTTGAAATAGGCGGCGGATCGCTCGTCGAAGTTTCGCCACGCGCCGCTTACCTCGATCGCGTTTATGCCTCTTTCGGTCAGTTTTTTGCACAGATATAGCGCGTCGTCGAAAACGAGGGGGATTTTATAGTCGTCCATTACGTTGATCTTAATCCATATCGGAAAATCGTCTCCGACGGCGGATCGAACCCGGTCGTATGTTTCTAAAGACATTCTAGCTCTGTTTTCCGTCGATCCGCCGTATTGATCCTTTCTACGGTTGTAGTAAGGCGACATAAAATTACTAAGAAAAAAGCCGTGCGCGGCGTGCAGTTCAACGCCGTTGTAACCCGCGTTTTTCGCTCTTAACGCGGCTTGGGCGAATTGATTTTGCGCGTTATTTATTTCATCAAGGGTAATCTCTTCGGGCAGTATGCCCGCGATCGCGTTTTGAACGGCGCTTGGGGCTAATACTCGTATCTTACCGACGAGGCGTTTAGCCGTCTTATGAAACGCGACGGAGGAATACGAGCCGATGTGCGCTAGTTGTAAAACTATGGCGCAATCGCGCGAATGAACCAGATCGACCAGCTTTTTGTGTCCGTCAAAGAACGAGTCGTTATAAAAAGCCGGTATCGCGGAGTAACCCTTCTCGATCTCGTTCGTCAATGTAAAACCGGTAATAATAACCCCAGCCCCGCCGCTCGCGATTTTCTCGTAGCGATCGAGTATCTCTTTGCCGATCTGGGAGCGGCTTGCATTATCGCCGATCGCGGCGCGAATAAACCGATTCTTTAGCGTCATGCCGTTTAGCGTCGTTTTATCAAACAGCGTTTTCATTTCGCCCCCTTCGCCCGCGCTAAGGTATGTTATCGCTCCATAGCCCTTTGCGCGTATCTTTCGCCCGTTTCATACGCCTTGAGGTTGATCTCTACCACTTTGGCGGGGACTTTGCTTTTCATCGTTTCTACGACGCTGGCGCGATCGGCGCAGCCGCTCATATACACCGTTAGCGCCAGCGCTACGACGCTTTGCGTTACCACGTTTCCGACCTCCTCTTTGGCGATTGTTATGATCGGTATCTCGTAGATTTTCCACCTTTTGCGATCCTCGTCGCTCGGCGTAACCAAATTGGGATCGACCACGATAATAGCGCCCTCTTTTAAGCCGCTTTTATATAGGTTGTAACTTACGTTTGCGGTGGAGAGCATATACTCTATTTCGCCCTCGTTGGCGTATGGATATATAATTTCCGCATCGTCTAAAATAATATCTACTTTCGTCGCGCCGCCGCGCACCTGCGAGGTGTATGTCGCGGCTTTTAGCCCGTAGCCTCCGTCGGCGATCTTCGCCGCCGCCAAAATC
Source organism: Helicobacteraceae bacterium (assembly GCA_031258155.1). Classification (NCBI taxonomy): domain Bacteria; kingdom Pseudomonadati; phylum Campylobacterota; class Epsilonproteobacteria; order Campylobacterales; family Helicobacteraceae; species Helicobacteraceae bacterium. The sequence goes on from JAIRNH010000048.1 coordinate 8,870, forward strand.
TCGCCCGCAAGCAATACGCCTTGTCCTCCCACGCCCGTAAATCTTAGCTGCCGTTTCACACGATTCCCTTCCGTTTTTACGCGATTTTCACGCGGCGATCTATTGTATATAAAACTCGACGTCCGCCAGCGCGCCCGTTTTCTGCTGCGCGAACAGAAGCGTCGTATCGCCCGCTTCGTAAGCGATTGTTACCTGCAAGACGTCTTTTGTCTGCCAAGCATATTCAATCAGATAATCGCCGAACGCATCCTCATAGTTTTCGCCGACTTCGAGCTTGTCGCGCAGTTTTTGAAAATCATCGGAGCCGGGAAGCGCTATCAGGTCTCGCTTGACTATCTGGTATGCGCCTAAAATCGTTTGCGCGGGGTAAAAGCAGTTATATCCCGCCATATAGCCGCTCTCCTCTTCGCTGAAAACCGTCTTTTGGCAATTTGGCGGCAAGCCCTCCGCCGCGTTTATCGCGCCCGCCGCGATCAGCGCCGCCGCGATCGCTAAAAACTTTCTCATCTGCATTCCCCCTTGTGTTTCTGCGGTTTCGCTATCGTCGGTTAATCGGGCGAAAACGTAACGATCGATCGCGTTCCGTCAGGCTCTCGCGTAAATTCGGCGTCGGTTTCTCCGCCGGCGTAATAGATATTAACGACAAGCGCCTTGTCGTTGTTCCACGTATATTGTATCTCTACGTCGTCGTCCGCGTATTTATGGTTTTTGCCAATCTCAAGTTTAACGCGAAGGTTTTTATATCCAGGATCGTCCGGACTCTCTTGGATTCGGCTCTCGCGAAAATCTGCGTATGCCTCCAAAATCGTTTGCGCGGGGTAAAAGCAGCTATATATTGCCGCCGCGTCCTCGTCAAAAACCGCCTCCTCGCACCGCTTATCGCCCGCGAAACCAAACGCGCACAACATTTGAACGACGCAAATAACGCGCGAGCATCTAAAACCGGTCATCTTACGCTCCGCCTTTTAAGTTGTTCTTAAACGCCCCGTCGCCGCCTCTAGGCGCCCTTCGTCCGTTTTTCCTAATCGGATACAAATATAACTTCCATGCGCGTTCCGCCGCCCGTTTGCGCAAACCGAACGCTCATATCGCCCGACTCGTAGTCGGCGTAAACGCCAAGCGTTTTGTCGTTCTCCCAATCGTATTGTATCGTTATAACCCCGTTTTGATCTTCGCGCGCGTCCATATAATTTTTTCCAACCTCAAGATCGGCGCGCAACTCTTCAAAAACGGCGTAACCCGAATACTCGTCCATGCGATCGCTTTTGAACCTCTTATATGTTTCGATAAGCGTTAATTTTGGATAAAAGCATTCATAACCCATTGAATAATCCGCCCGTTCGTCCTCAAAAACGATCGCTTTGCAATTTTTGTCGTCAAAAAGAGGGACGGCGTATAACGCCGCCGCCAAAACGCATATAAACCAGAAAACTCTCATTCGCATCCTTTTCGTTCTTCCGCTCGACTATTTGCCGATCGCTATCGGCTCTTGTTCGATTGCGCTTTTAATATCACGCTTTCATACGCCTTGCAGTATTCGATCTTCGTCTGATCTTTATGCAAAACGCCCGTCGGAAACTTGCCCGTTTTTTCTTCGTCGCTCATAGCGTCGAAGCGCTGCTTGGGAGCGACGATGGATTCCAGCCATTTTAGCGTTTGGATCGCTTCGCCCATCTTGTTTTTGCGTCCAAGATTGATATGGCAGTTGCTGAAAATATCAAAAAAGCTAAAGCCCTCGTGCGCAAAGCCTTCCGCAAATACCCGCTCGATCTTTTTGGGATCATTTACGCTTTCGCGCGCGACAAAGGTCGCCCCCGCCGCGATCGCGAGCTTCGCCGCGTCGAAATTTGGATCGACGTTGCCATACTGCGTAGTTACCGTCCAAAAACCTTGCGGCGTGGTGGGCGAAACCTGCGAGTTGGTCAAGCCGTAGATAAAATTATTGATAACTATAAAGTTTAGATCAATATTACGCCTCGCGCCGTGAATCGTATGGTTGCCGCCGATCGCCAGCGCGTCGCCGTCGCCCGCTACGACAATCACATGCTTATCGGGGTTTGCCAGTTTGATTCCCGTCGCCACGGGGATCGTGCGCCCGTGCGTGGTATGGACGGTGTTGCAGTTGATATACGAGCTTAGCCGCCCCGAACAGCCAATCCCGCTTACCACGCACACGTCGTCCATATTCCAGCCGATTTTGGCGATCGCGCGAATAAGCGACTTTAAGATCGCGCCGTCTCCGCACCCCCAACACCAGAGCGTAGGCAACTTATCCGTTCGCAGATACTCGTCGTAGTTAAACGCCATTAAAAATCCTTTTAGCGATCGCGCCGTCGCGGCGCCCCCAACACCAGAGCGCGGGCGGCTTATCCGTTCGCAGATACTCGTCGTAGTTAAACGCCATTAAAGCTCCTTTATCCGCTTCAAGATAACGCTAGGCTCGATCGCCCTGCCGTTCGCCTGATTAAGCGCGGCGAAAGGGCGTTTGGCGACGCGCTCGATCTCCAGCGCGTATTGTCCCATATTCAGCTCGACGATAAGCCTCTTTTCATATTTTTCGCCGATCTCTTTGATCGCCGCTTGCGGGCTAGGCCACAGCGCGATCGGACGGAATAGCCCCGCTTTTATCCCCTCCTTGCGCGCCATATTGATCGCCTCTTTCGCGGCTAAACTCGCGCTACCGTAAGCGATTATGGCAATATCCGCGTCGTCTAATAGATAGCTTTCGTTGTTTTCGATCTCGCTTTGATAATTGTCTATCTTGCCCGTTAGCCGCTCGATCAGCTTTTGGCATAGCGCCGCGTCTTCGGTGGGAAAGCCCGTCGCGCCGTGATGAAGCCCCGTGATATGGTAGCGATAACCCGTGAAAAACGGGTTTAACGTCGCGGGTTCGTTAGGCGGCGCGTCGTAGGGTTTGTAGCTTTGGCGATCGCCATCGTATCGCTTGCGATTAACGATCGCCAGCGACTCAAGATCGGGTAAAACCGCTTTGGAGTGCATATGCCCGATCGTCTCGTCTAGCAGCACGATAACGGGGGTCATAAACCTCTCGGCGAGGTTAAAGGCGCGAAAAGTCTCCGTATAGGCTTCCGCGAGCGTTCCGGGGCAGAGCGCTATAGAGCGAATATCGCCGAAAGAGGGGTTGCGCGCAAAGCTAATATCGCCCTGCGCCACGCGGGTGGGCAAGCCCGTCGATGGACCGCCGCGCATTACGTCAATGCACACAAGCGGCGTTTCATACATAAACGCCAACCCGAAACTCTCCGATTTAAGCGACATTCCGGGACCGCTAGTCGCGCTCAAAGCCTTGATACCGCTTGCCGACGCGCCGATCGCCGCCAAAACGCCCGCGATCTCGTCCTCCATTTGGATAAATTTGCCGCCGACTTTGGGCAAAAGAACGCTCATCTCGTGCGCGATCTCGCTGGAAGGGGTGATGGGATAGCCGCTAAAAAATCGACAGCCCGCGTCAATCGCGGCATGCGCCGCAAGCTCGTTGCCGTTACAGATTACTTCTCTTGACATAACCTTCCCCCTAAACAGATTTGCCGTCTTTGTTTTCAAAATCTTTGTAATAGACGTCAAACATCGCTCTTTCCGCGTCCTCGTCCGAATAGAACTTTATCAAATCGTTATAGGCGGTTTTTACGTCCAAAGCCGCGTCGTCGGAAAAAATCGCCGTCCCCCATGCGCCCACGATCAACTCCTCCCAGACGGCGCGTAGTAGCCGCCCGCTTTGATCGCCAGCGCGTTTGCGCGGCTTTCGTCGGTAAGTTTGGCGAACTTATACTCCTTGCGATCGGCGACCATAATCGCGAAGTCGGGACAGGCCAATTCGCACTCGCCGCAACCGACGCAATCTTGCGGCGCGATCACGCTGATCGTCGCGCCTAACGCGCTTGTCGGCTCGCCTCTCATCGCGAGCGTTCCGCTAGGGCAGACCTCGACGCAGAGCGAACAGGCTTTACAGCGGCTCTCTATAACCCAAACGGGAAGGTTTTGCGTCATTGGCGCTCCTTTTACGCGCGATTTAGGCTCGAATGTTTTCGCCATTTTATGGTATTACGCCTAAGAATCGAAGGGAGCCGACGAAAAAGACGCGCTTTATCGCAACGTTTCAGATAGCGGCGAAACGCGCGGGATAAAATTAAGATCGTCAAACCCGTAGCGAACAGCGCGATTAGCAAACATTAAAAGCGGTGAAATCGCGGCGCGTATTTTGCGCAAAACGCTTACAATGCGCGCGTCTTGAAACGCTCTAAAGGCGATAGTTTTTAGCTCCCGCTCAAGATTACCTTAGCGATAAACGGCTATGCTGATTCCGTCTCCGATCGGCATAAGTTTTAGCGCGTTCTTTTTATCAAAATCCGCAACGGCGGCTTTTACGCCTCTGTATCTTGGATTAAAATAATCGTGGATCAAAATCACGCCGCCATCAACCATTCGCGGATAGAAAAACTCCAGCCCAGCCAAGATTGGATCGTATAGATCAAAATCGAGATTGACAAAGCAGAAGCGATCCTCCACGCCAACCGTCGTTTCGGGAAAGAAACCTTTCTTGATAACGCACTTATTAGGAAAAGGAAGGTTTGACAACACTATATCTTCGGAGGTTGTATTCAAATGACCTTCGCCAAACTCGGAAAAACCGCCGCTCTGTTCCTTTGCTATATCTCTTTTGTCAAAACCCGTAAAGGTATCGAACAGATACAGTGTTTTATCGGAGAAAACGCGGTTAATCTCCTTTGCGAACTCGCCTTGAAAAACGCCTCCCTCGGCTAACGAGCCTTCAACTTGTCTCTCCTTAAAGTGTTCGGCTAATTTTTCAAGAAAAACGACGCGAGATTTGACGGCAAAATAGATGTAATATACATCAATTTTATTTGCGTCAACGCCCATTTCAACTAGTTGTCGCGGGATACTTTCTAAACCGACTGATGCGGCTACTACTACGCGATCGTAATCGCAATCGTTTAACGCGGACGGCGGATATGTGTTTTTGCCGTCAATGGGTTCGCGGGGGGGGCCCCCCCCGCCGGGGGGGGGGGGGGGGGGGGGGGGGGACGGGGGGGGGGGGGGTTTTG
>JAIRNH010000049.1 GCA_031258155.1 Helicobacteraceae bacterium
CATGGCGAGAGCGACGACGACGATCGCTTTTACGACGATAATTCGACGCGGGATATAACGCCCCGCAGGTTGGGTAGGTGATCGTTGTAATTCGCGAGCGTTAACGAAGCAAACGGCAAACTCCCCCTTTCCATAAAGGAGAGAGCTTGCGAAAGCGGCGAGCTAAAACGCAACGATCGGCAGTCTCTAATAATCTTCTCTCGCTTTCCAAAAAAAGGGAGAGGAGGAGGCTCGTTTTTCCTCGTAGTCGAGCCGCTAACGTTAGCGCTTATTTAGGCGATCGGATCGAGCTTGCGCGGGTCGCTCGACATAGCGCCCGTTATAGTTAGGCGGACGGGCGGCGTCGCTATTCTCGCGAATAGGAATACAAGGCGCGCGAGGAGGCGAAAATCCATTTTACAATCGCCGAATATCGCGTTTGGTTTTCTTCCAAAGTAGCGTTTATGGGCGCTAAATATCGCTTTGTTTTCGCCTCCTCGCGGTCTCAAGCCTTTATCCATCGCCGATAAACGTTGATAGATATTATTCGTCGGCGTCGGCGGCGTTTCCGATCGGTTCGCCGCGTTGCAAACTTACCAAAACGCCTTCGATCAACTTGTCTAGATCGCCGTCTAATATAGCTTCGACAGAACTAAAAGCCTGCTTGGATCGATTGTCTTTAACCTGCTGATACGGAAACAGGACGTAGCTTCTTATCTGATGTCCCCAACTAATGCCCGTTTTAACGGCGCCGTTAGCTTCCGCTCGCCGCTTTTGCATCTCTAATTCGTAGAGCTTTGATCGTAACATTTTGAACGCCGTTTCGCGGTTTTTATGCTGGCTTCGATCGTTTTGGCACTGCACGACCACGCCTGTGGGCAAGTGCGTTATGCGAATCGCCGATTCGGTTTTATTGACGTGTTGCCCGCCCGCGCCGCTGCTTCTATAAGTGTCAATACGTAAATCCTTGTCGTCGATCACGATATTCACATTATCGTCGATTTCGGGCGAAACGCTCACCTGCGCAAAGCTGGTATGCCGCCGCGCCGCGCTGTCAAACGGCGAAACGCGCACTAGGCGGTGAGCGCCGTTTTCGGCTTTAAGGTATCCGTAAGCGTTAGCGCCCTTGATCAGGATTGAAGCGTCCTTAATCCCCGCCTCCTCGCCGTCTTGGTAGTCCAAAATCTCCGCTTTGAATCCGTGCCGCTCCGCCCATCGCAGATACATTCTATAGAGCATCGACGCCCAATCTTGGCTCTCCGTGCCGCCCGCGCCGGGCGTAATGCCGATAATCGCGTTGGAGCCGTCGGTTTCGCCGCTAAGCATTAGCTCAACCTCCAGCGCGTCGATCTTCTCCTCAAGATCGGGCAGTTCGTCGCAAAGCGATTCTAGCGCGGCGTTATCCTGCTCGGCGCCGGCTATTTCAAAGAGTCCTATCGCGTCGTCAACGGCGTTCGAGGCTTCCTTAAAGCGCGACAAGACGCGCTCTAAACGCGCCTTTTCCTTTTGGACTTTGCCCGCGTTTTCAGGATTTAGCCAAAAGTCCTGATCGTTTTCGAGCGCGGCGATCTCCTCAAGTCTCGCTTGCGCCTCGGCGGGCTTGATAATGCCGCGCGCGTTATTTAGCTGCGTTTGCAATTTCTTGATCCGCTCGACATATTCGTATGAATCGATAATCACGGCTATCCTTGTATAATGCGACAAAAATTTGGCGCGGATTGTAGCGCAAAGGGTTTGAGTTGGTCATCGCTAGGACGATCGAGGAGTTTTGCGCCGAGCGCGCCGCCGTTAACCGCGAGGTAGGCTTCGCGCCGACGATGGGCGCGTTGCACGCGGGGCATTTGGGTCTGATCGAGCGGGCAAAAAAAGAGAACGATTTTGTCGTCGTTAGCGCGTTTGTCAATCCGACGCAGTTTGGCGAGGGCGAGGATTTTGAGCGTTACCCGCGCAGAGAGGAAGCGGATATAGCGCTCTGCCGCGCCGCCGGAGTCGATCTGCTCTTTATGCCGAAAACTCTTTACGGCGAGGACGAACCGATTATCCGCGCTCCGCTAAGAGGCTCGTCGATCTTGGAGGGCAAAATTAGAGCCGGTCATTTTGACGGAGTTTTGACGGTTGTGGCGAAGCTGTTTAATATCGTCAAGCCGACAAAAGCCTATTTCGGCAAAAAAGACGCGCAGCAACTTTGGCTAATAGAAAAAATGGTTAAGTCGTTTTTTATGGATATAACAATTGTGGCATGCGAAACGGCGAGAGATAACAACGGTTTAGCCTTGAGCAGCCGTAACGCCTATTTGTCCGAAAACGAAAAAATCGAAGCGTTAAAGTTGCCTAAGTCGCTGTTTGAGGCGAGCAAGCTAATTAAGAGAAACGAAACAAGATCGATCGCGATCGTAGAGGCGATCGCCGATACTTTGAAGCCTCTGACGATCGATTATATAGCGATCGTCGATCGGGAGTTTAAGCCGATTGATACCGTTAAAAAAGGCGAAACGATCATATTGATTGCCGCAAAAGTAGGCGACACGCGCCTAATAGATAATATGCGGATATAAATTGCTAAAACTGCATTTAATAAGTTTAGGTTGCGCAAAAAACCTCGTCGATAGCGAGATTATGCTGGGCAGATTACGAGATTATGAGATTGCCGACGATATTAGCGCGGCGGATCTGATCGTTATAAACACCTGCGGATTTATCGACGCGGCTAAACAAGAGAGTATCGACGCAATCTTGGGAGCGGTAAAAAACAAAAAGAAAAACGCGCTGCTGGTAGTAAGCGGCTGCTTAGCGGAGCGTTATCGCGAGGAGCTATCAAAAGAGTTGCCCGAAGTCGATATTTTCACGGGCGTGGGAGACTACGCGAGGATCGACGAGTTAATCGCGCAAAAAAAGAGCGCTTTTTCCGATCGCGTTTTTTTGCAGTCAAACGAGGAGAGGGTTGTTACGGCGAGCGCTTATCACGCATATATAAAAATCGCCGAAGGCTGTAATCAGCGTTGCGCTTTTTGCGCGATTCCAAGTTTTAAGGGCAAGCTAAAATCGCGATCGATAGACAGCGTTACAAACGAAGTAATCTCGCTAGTCAAAAAAGGCTATTTCGACTTTACTTTGATCGCTCAAGACACAAGCGCTTACGGGCGCGACATAGGGCTTAAAAACGGTTTGTGCGATCTAATAGAGGCGCTCGACGTTATCGAGGGCGTTAAACGCGCCAGAATCTGCTATTTATATCCGGCTACAACCTCTATAAAACTCGTCGATACAATCGCTAAATCAAAACGGTTCGCGCCCTATTTTGATATACCGATTCAGCACGTAAGCGACGCCATGCTAAAAACGATGAAACGCGGATTAAACGCCGCTAAGACGATGAAGCTGATCGAGCGAATGCGATCGGTAAAAAACGCGTGGATTAGAACCGCGTTTATTATCGGACACCCCCGCGAAACAGAAGATGATTTCAACGCGATACGCGAAATAATCGGATCAGGGATTTTCGATCGCGTCTCTTTGTTCGCCTTTAGCGACGAAGAGGGAACCGCCGCTAATAAAATGCGCGGCAAAATAGACGCTAAAACGATACAAACTCGCTTACGAACGGCGCAAAAACTCTTAAAACAAGCGCATAAGAAGCGGCTTAAGAGCATGATCGGCTCCGTCGTTACGGCGGCGATCGACGGAAAAAGCGAGGAGTCGGAATATCTGATCGCCGCAAAAAATCTCGATTGGTCGCCGCAGATTGACCCGCCCATTTTAATTAACGACGCCGGCGATCAAACGCTAAGCGTCGGCGCGATCAAACGCGCTCAAATCGTCGCCGCGACCGATTCCTTGCTGTTCGCCAAACTGATTTAAGCCGTTAGGCGTTTGTCGCCGAAAAATAAAATTTACGATAAAATCTTTATATATGCGCTTTGATAGCGCGGTTTGCGCAAACGAGGTAACCGTCTCTGAAAAAGAGGTCAATTTTTATTACCGCGACCGGAACCGACGCGGGAAAAACTTATCTAGCCGCCGCTTTAATCGCCTATTACGCTAAGAGGGGGTTTAAAGTCGCGCCGTTTAAACCTATAGAAACGGGGGCGGCTTTGGTAGCGCAAGACGCGGCGGCGCTGTCGCGGGCTACGCGCGGTTTTGACGGCGCGGTAGGTTTTAAGCCAGAGGACGTATGCCCCGTTCGCTTTGAACTCCCAGCCGCGCCCGCCGTCGCAAAGGGCGAAAAGCCGATCGATTGGAAAACGATAGACGCGGCGCGCGAACGTTTGCGCTCTCAAAGCGATCTTATGATCATCGAAGGCGCCGGCGGCGCGTTTGCTCCGATCGAAGACGACTTTTTCAGCGTAGATCTCGCGAAAAGATACGACGCGAAACCGCTTCTGATCGCGTCCGATCGCTTGGGAATGATCCACGATCTTTTGACGACGCTGGAAGCGATCAAAAACCGCTTAGGCGATTTGCCGCTTTGGGCGGTAAATATACGCGACGCCGCCGGATTCGAGGCGATTAGCGCGCCGTATTTAACGCGAAGATTCAAAAACTTTTATCGTTTGGATAGAGATTTTGAAACATTAGCGGATCTGTTGATCGCGTGAGATCGCTCGTCGTTTTTTTCGCAAGCCTGATTACGGCTTTTTCGTTTGAAAGCGTTTACAAATACGCTTATAACGACGCGGAGCTTTCCGCGAGCGCCGCGCAAGCTCAAAAGGCGCTTAAAGCTAAAGGCGCGCATTTAGGCTTGATTGAACAATCGGAGATATTCGAGGGCGACGGAGGATTAGCCGCGCTTAAGATGGGTTATATTGATATTTTAGCGACAAAAGCGCAAACGATTCAATATATCGTTCCGTCCGTTTGGGTTAAATTGGAAGCGGCGAAAAACGGCGACGATCAACCGCTCAAAAGCGCCCTCGCGAAACTTGGCTTTTCGCTTGTTAAAATTAAATTCTTCAAGAACAAAACGATTGTGATACTCGCCAACGCTTCGGCTTTCGCTCAAACGCCGACGGAGAGCAAAACGATTCTAATAGACGCGCTATAGATATGTTTTGTTTCGCCGATCGTTTGAGGCGCCGCGAAAGAGTTTCGCCTATACCAGCTCCCCTGCGGATCGCGCGGCGACTTGCGGTAAAACCTCTTCGCTCGCCGCGCTCTCTTTTTTCGCCTTTTTTCTTTTCGCTTCTCTTACAAAGCGCTCGTAATAGAGCATATATCCCGTTATGGCAAACAGCGCCATAGCAAGAGAGGATACGCAGTATAGAACGAGCCCTGCGACCCCGAAGAAATCGCCGCTATGCAACGGAAATATACTGCTAATAAA
>JAIRNH010000050.1 GCA_031258155.1 Helicobacteraceae bacterium
ATTATTCTCGCGATAAGCGATTACACGGGGGGAGTTTATTTTTCGGTAAAATTCGACGGCTAAAAAATCCCTGTTTGGCCCCCCCCCCCCCCCCCCCGCTATTTGCGGTTGCCTCGCAAGGCGAGCGACGCGCGGCGATCGCCCAGCCAATCTCTACGCCAACATTTCAACTCGCGCGCTCGCAACGATCGCGACCCAGAGCTTCTCGAAGCTCTAATCGCCGCAAAGAGTTTCAGTCCGTAACCGGTTTTATAGGCGCTAAAACGCCCGACGGCGCGCCGACAAGTTTACGGAACGCTATCGATAGCGTTAAAGGAGGTTTGTGAAAGAACGCGCGGAACAAACGCAAAAAGCTATAAGCCGCCGTTAAGCGTTTGGTGGCTTGTAACAAACTTGCTCAAAGCGGTTTTTGACGACGAGGCGATCCGCGTTAATCGTCTTTGGATTCTTCGCGCCGCAAATCGATAAACATCCGATGCGTCTCATTGATATGCTCAACCGCCCTATGACCATTAAAAACGCTAGACAAGGCTATTTCGTTATCTTTGGTGAAGCGGTGGTTGATTCTGATATTGTAGGTTTTAAACGCCCAACTTATGAGTCCCGTAAAATAAACGGCGCAATCAAGGTCTCGCCATTTTACGCCGCACACTCCTTTTTGCCATGGGAAAACGCTCATATACAACCAAACGCCATCGTCGTCGGCGTATAGGCGTACGCTTCTTAAAAATAGAGACTTATACATAAAACGAGCATATGAAACGTAATGCCCCCGGCGGCGCCCAGAAAGTTATATCTATCGCGTTTGACGGAATCGGTTTTGGCGTTTTGTTTATCCATCGCGACGCGATGGTAAAACGTCGCTAAAACGCCAAAGATCGCAAACAAGATCGCGGCTATAAACGCAAAGCGAATAACAAGCGCGAGATAGGTCGTCTAAGACAATTTAAAACGTTTTACAACGCCGTCGTTTGTTTTGCTTACCATAAAAATCGCCCGTATTTTTCCGGTATTATATCGGCGCGCTATTTTGCTCGCTCAAAGCCACAATCGCCCCCGCTCTAGCTAGAGCGCGATCGATATGATCGCAGATATTAACCTCGCCTATCAGTTTATGCAGACCCGCCCGCCGAATGTTTTGATAGACTTTGTGATTTACGCCGCTTAGAACCAGCGTCGTCCCCTGCTTAGCGGCGCCATTGTGCAGCTCCTCAAGCGCGTTTAAGCCCGCCGCGTCCGCCATCGGCACAAAACGCATTCGCAAGATAAAGACCTTTGGCGGTTTGGAAAATATCCTAAGCGTATCGCGCAGCCGCTCCGCCACGCCAAAAAACAGCGGACCAAACAGTTCGTAAACCTCCGTGTCGTTTGGCACGATCTTTTTGCTAATCGCGTCGGGATCGCTCTCCTCGTCGCCAAGCGCGTCCTTGAACGACTTGATCTGCGTGCCTTCCATCATCTTTTGAATAAAGACCAGCGAAGCCATCGATATGCCCGCCAAGATCGCTATGTTTAGATCGACTAGCGTCGTTAGCGTCAGCGTCATAAACAGCACCGCCGCGTCGCTCTTTGGCGCTTTAAGAATTGACTTTATGCGCTTAAACTCGCTCATATTCCACGCGATCACGACCAATATGCCGGAGAGCGCCGCTAACGGCACATGCGCGATAAACGGCGCGAGGAAAAACATAATCAGCAACAGCCACGCCGCGTGTAGCATCCCCGAAATCGGCGTTTTCGCGCCGTTTTGGATATTCGCGGCGGTGCGAGCGAGCGCGCCTGTGGCGCATATCCCGCCAAAAAGCGCGCTGGCGACGTTTGCCGTCCCCTGCCCTATCAGCTCCGCGTTGGAGTTGTGGCGCGTTCCCGCCAAACCGTCCGCCACCACCGCGCTAAGCAGCGACTCTATGCCCGCTAAAAGCGCGATCGTCAGCGCGCTGGGAAAAAGCTCGCGGAGTTTAGCGAAGGTGATTTCGGGAAAGCTCGGCATAGGCAACATATTTGGAATAGAGCCAAAACGACTTTGGATCGTCTCGATTGGCGGCGAGAAAACGATGGAGAGCAAACCCATCGCGCCCACGACCACCACTGGACCGGGAATGCGCGGAACAAAGCGTTTGCATAGGACGATAATCGCTATCGATGCGAGCGCGACGGCAAGCGCGGCTAAGTTGATCGTGTCAAAATGTTCGACGTAGGCGATAAGGCGGTGCAAAAAATCCGCCGGCAGCTCGCCTTCGATCGTCAGCCCGAAAAAGTCCTTAATCTGCGAGAAAATAAGCAGTATCGTTATGCCGCTGGTAAAGCCCGTGATTACGGGGTATGGAATAAATCTGATCAAAATCCCCGCTTTGCAAAAACCCAAAACGATCAAAATAACGCCCGCCATAATCGTGGCGATCGCCAGTCCGTCGAAGCCAAACTGCGAATACACGGTCGCCACGGTAACGGCGAAGGCGGCTGTGGGACCGCCGATTTGAAACTTGCTGCCGCCGAAAGCGGAGATGAAAAAACCCGCCACCACGGCGGTAAAGAGCCCTTTTTCTGGCGGCAGTCCGCTCGCGATCGCGATCGCCATAGCAAGCGGCGTCGCGATCACCGCCACGCTTAATCCCGAAATCGCGTCGGAGACGAAACTTTTGGGCGAGTAGCCGTGCAAAGAGTGCGCGATTTGCGCTCCGTATAGGTTGTGAATCTTTTTTAACGCGCCGACAATCGTCATAAAAACCTCGCGGTAGTTCTTGGCGTGAAACGATACTTAAAATAGCTTAGTTTATTATTAGGCGCGACGCGAGATCGCGAAAACGCCGTTTAAGTTTGGCTTAATTTTGTTTCGCGGCGGACGCGAAAACGTCCAGCCTTACGGCGTTATAATCGCGTTGTAGAACTCAAGGACGCTATATGAACGGCAATCGACTATTTCTGCTTTGCCTACTGTTAATCACGCTCTATCTGATGTATAAATTATATCTGCCGTTTTTGGCGGATATGGCTATAGCGTCGCTGCTTGCCATAGCTATGTCCAACGTGAACTTTTTTATACAGAGATTTGTAAAATACGCGCTTATCTCTTCTATTCTGACCACGTTGGCGTTGGCGCTTGTTATATTCGCGCCGATAGGATACGTTATAACCGCCGCGAGCAATATGATTAGCTTTGATTCAAACCCTGTGGAAAAGATCGTTTCATATCTCTCTACGATCGACGCTTCGCTACCCGAATCGTTAGATTTTTTAAAACCGGATATAAAAGCGTATATAGACAATCTAAACAAATCTGAAATATCGGCGACAATCGTTTTCTACGTTAGAACCATAGGAGAAAAAAGCGCCGGATTTCTGAAAGATATGGCGCTGATCGTTATATTCTTTTTCTTTGCCTCCTATTACGGCAAAAGGTTGGCGGCGTATTTTCAAGGCGTGCTGCCAATGAACAAAAAAGAGGCGAACGATATATTTTTCGAGGTCGCCAACGTGATGAGCGTAACCTTGTATTCAATCGTATTAACGGCGATCTTAGAAGGCGTTTTGTTTTCATTCATAGCCGCGGCGTATGGCTACGATCCGCTGTTATTCGGCGTTTTATACGGCTTCGGCTCGCTTGTCCCGATTGTGGGCGGGGCGCTTATCTGGCTACCTTTGGCTCTAATCGAGCTTGCCAACGGCAACGCCGTATCCGCGCTTATTATCGCGTTTTACTCGTTTATTATTATCGGAGCGGTCGATATTTTTATTAAACCGATCATCATTAAATACGTTAATCGTCAATTAGTCAAAACGCCGGTTTATTTTAACGAGCTACTGATCTTTTTTTCGATCGTGGCGGGGCTGGCGACATTTGGTTTTTGGGGAATGATATTGGGTCCCGCGATCACAACCTTTTTTATATCGCTGCTGAAACTGCATCGATCGATCAAAGAAAACTCGTCGTTAGAGTTATCGGATCGCTAACGCCGCGCGTTCGCTTAAAATCAAAACGACGCCTTTCGCCCCCATTTTTAAAAAGCGAACAAAGGCGTCGCGCCGTCAGCGTTTTTCAAGTTGCCTAAGCAAACCGCATTCGCCAAGTTCGCACGCGATCTTCGCGTCTCTTTCCGCGTCGCGCCTATGTTTTATAAGCAGGTTTGTTTTTCCGAGTTCGATATATATAGCCGCGTTATTTTTGTCTAACGCGGACGCTTTGTTTAGATCGTCGATCGCTTTCTCGTAGGCGCGTTGTTTATTGTAAGCCGCGGCGCGTTTCATGTATAGTTGATGATTATTCGGGTCTAACTTAACGGCTTGCGATAGATCCGCGATCGCCCTTGCCAAGTTGGAGTTTAGCTGCAATTCCGCCCTGCTCGCGTATGCCTCCGCGTATTTGGGATTGAGCTTGATCGCCTGATTGAAATCGGCGAGCGCGGCGGAGCGTTTGTTTTGTTTAAGATATATCGCGCCGCGCGCGCCGTAGGTTTCGGCAAGCGAGGGATTTATCTTGATAGCCTGCGCAAAATCGGAGAACGCCTTGCCGTAATCGCCCAGCTCTCCGTTGGAAACGCCTCTGGCGCTGAAAGCCTCCGCGTATTTGGGATTGAGCTTGATCGCCTGATTGAAATCGGCGATCGCTATTTTGTATCTTTTCAGACCGTTATTCGCCGCTCCGTGTCCGTAATAAAAATCCGCCCGTCGCGGCTCTTTTTGTATGGCTTTTGTGAAATCCTCGACGGCGTTTTTATAGTCGCCGACGCGGTTATAGGCAAAACCGCGCCCTCCGTAAGCCTCCGTAAGCGTCTCGTCAAATCTAAGCGCGATGGTAAAGTCCGCTATAGCGTTTCTAGCTTCCCCGTTTTTCAGATACGCCGCGCCGCGATCGGCAAACGCGGGAACAAAGTTGGAGTTTAGTCGAATTGCCCGCGTGAAATCGGCGATCGCCTTTATTTGATTGCCGCTTTTGAGATATGCGCTGCCGCGCTCGTAACAGGAGACGTAATCTCTGGGGTTAAGAGCGATCGCCCGCGTGAAATCGGCTATCGCTCCGCTAAAATTTCTATTTGCCGCGTGTATCTGACCGCGCCCCGCATACGCCGCCGCCGCGTTTGGATCGGCGCCGATCGCCAAAGAGTAATCGGCGAAAGCCTTCTGCTTGTCGTTCGCGGCGGCGTATTCTTTTGCGCGCAAAAGATAGACGTTCGTTAGCTTGGAGTCGAATTTGATCGCTTGGCTAAAGTCCTCGATCGCCCTCTCCCGTTCGCCGCGATCGGAGCGCATAACTCCTCTGGAGCGGTAAGCCGCAGAATGGAAGGGATCCGCTTCGATCGCTCTGGAATAGTCGTCAAACGCCTCTTGGGTATTGCCCTGCCGTTGATAGGCGCTCGCGCGCAAAAACAGAACCAACGAATTGTTCGGTTCTATCGCGTAGGCTTGGTTGTAATCGTCTATGGCTTTGGCGTAATCGTTTGTTTTGAGCGAAACGTTCGCGCGCAGTAGATGGGTTAAAATCTTGGCGCTCGCGTCGTATTTGGAGCCGTTCGTATAATCGGATAGCGCCTCGCTCGTATTGGCGAGCCTGCCGTGCGCGACGGCGCGTTTAAAATAGGCTTCGGCGAGGTCTCTTTTTTGCCTGAGCGTTTCCGTATAATCGGCGATCGCTTCGCGCGTCGCGCCGACGTTCATATACGCGTCCCCTCTTAAAAGGCGCGCTTGATAGTTTTTCGGATCGCGCTTTATCGCCTCCGTATAATCGGCGATCGCTTTGGGGTAGTCTTTAAGTATCGCGTATTCGTTGGCGCGGCGAATATACGACGGCGTTATATCTTTGCCAAAGCCGATCGCCGAGGTAAAGTCCTTGATCGCCTCTTGGTGTTTGCCGTCCATAGAGTAGGCGATCGCCCGCCCGCTATAAGCTACGCGCGCGTTTTTATCGTTTAAGATGGCAAAGGTGAAATCGACGATCGCTTTTTTGCTCTCGCCCAATTGGAGATAAACAAAGGCTCGATCCATAAAAGGCGCCGCCGCCGTTTGGTTTGATTTAATCTGCTCGGTGTATCGCTCGATCTCCTCTTGATGCGAAATAGGCTCTTCGGCAACGCATATAGAGGAGATAACGAGCGCGCAAACTAAACTATAACGCATTATTCGTCCTTTGAACTAAAATTACGCTATTTTAGCCTACAAAAGGTTTGTTAGCGCTTGGTTGTATAGCGGGCGTCAAAACGCCCGCTCCGTTCGCGAAGTTTTGCCCGCCATAAACGCTTAAAACCGCTTTATCGCTCAAACGCCGCGTTTTTGCGGCTTTAGAGCTTTCTTTTGCGTTGGCGCTTGCGCGAGGCGCATCGGCTCCGATCGGGCGTTTTGCGCCGCGTAAAGCGCTATTTCTCGCTGAGATTATCGATTCCGTCGTCCCACTCCTCCGCCGAAGGCGCTTTTTGGGCGTAGGCGTCGCAAATATCGGCGTAGCGTTTAGCCGTTAAATCTCGATTATTTTCGCCGTATATGGCGCTAAAAATCTCGAAAGCCTTGGCAAACTCGCGGTTTTCGTAGCGATCAAAGGCTATATTCCATTGCGCGATCGTCTCTTTCAATAAAGGCGAAGCGTTTTGCTTAAGATCGATTAGCTCGTATAAACGCAGGGGCGTTTGAACGCCAACCGCTCTTATTTTGCTTAAACGCCTATAGATAAACTCGTCGCCGGCAAGCTCTTTGGTTCGCTCGCCGATCAATATGCCGCCCGTGTCGTAGCGTTTATTGGCTCCCTCCAGACGCGCGGCTAGATTGACGGCGTTTCCCATAATCGTATAGTTCATCTTTTTTTGCGTTCCCATATTGCCCACCACCATATCGCCGCTATTAACGCCTATTCGCGTATATACGGGCGTTTGGATCGGCGCGGCGTATTTTTTGATCAGAGCGTCGATCGCTTTTTGCGTGATTAAGCCGTTTTTGATCGCCTCGCGGTTAACGCTCAACTCCGCTTTTTTCATCGCTATCGCCGCTTTGCAGGCTAAAGCGGCGTGATTGGGCGTATAGATCGGCGCGCCGAAAAAGCCGATGATCGCGTCGCCCTCGTATTTATCGATCGCGCCTTGATAATCTAAAATTATGTCGCTCATAACGGTTAAGTAGTAGTTGAGCAGTTCTACTAGTTTTGAAGGGCTTTCAAGCGCTTCGGATACGGTGGAAAAACCGCGAATATCGGTAAATATCGCCGTCATTTCGCGCTCTTCGCCGCCTAGTTTTAGTTTGGACGGATCGGTTAAAAGCGCGTCGATCACTACGGGGCTTAGATACTGCCCGAAGGCGGATTTGATAAAGCGTTTTTGTCCGCGTTCGGCGGCGTATTTGCAAAGCGCCGCCGCTACGAAAGCCGCGAACGTCCCCGCCGTCGGCGCGACGACAATCATCCAAAAGCCTTTAACGTAGAAAAGAGCGCTTAATCCGACGAGCGCCGACTCGACGGCAAACAGCGCCGCTACGCTCAA
Source organism: Helicobacteraceae bacterium (assembly GCA_031258155.1). Lineage (NCBI taxonomy): Bacteria > Pseudomonadati > Campylobacterota > Epsilonproteobacteria > Campylobacterales > Helicobacteraceae > Helicobacteraceae bacterium. The sequence goes on from JAIRNH010000050.1 coordinate 7,458, forward strand.
ATAGACGCGGTTCGCGTAAAGCGTTAAAAACGCGATCGATCCGATTGATAAAAAACAGATCAGGATATTCGCCCATAGCGGAAATTCGGCGATAAAATCGCCCGAAAGCATATTGTCTAGCATAGTGATATGCATGCCAGCGCCCGGATAGACCGACGAGATTGGAGAGGCGAAAATGTCGTAAAGCCCGGGCGCGTAGAATCCGAACGCGATATATTTGCCCTCAAAATCTTCAGGCGGCAACAGCGGCTCTTCGCCTTTGGAGTAAGCCTCTAAGCTCTGTAAAATATCGGCGGCGCTATAAGGAACGTAGCGGCTTAAATCCCCTTTGAAGCGTAGCAAAGCCTTCGCGTTTTCGTCTATGGGTATTTCGTAATCGCCCCATTTGATAAAACGTCCGTCGGAGACGACCGTTTTCTCCTCAAATCCCGCCGCGATCAAGATCGCCGCGCCGAGACTTGGGAGCGCCTCGCCGTCTAAAGGCTCGAATAGCTTATACCTGCGAAACACGCCGTCCGAATCCGGTTTGCCCGTTACGCTTCCCACCGCCCGCGCCGCGCTACGAAGCGTTTCGATTGGTAACTGCGCCGAAAACGCCAATCGATCGGCGCTAACGCGCTCGACGACGCTAAACTCGCCCAGCAGAGGCTCGCCTAACGTCCCGCCGCCGAAAAAAACCGCCTGAACAACCCCGCCGAACCTCTCGCTAGAGGCGGCAAACGCCGCGTCGTCCTCTTTGCCGTATGCCGACGGCTCGGAAAACAGCACGTCGAAGGCGATCGCTTTGGCGCCGCCAACGTTCATATAATCGACGATCTGCGCGTAGGCTTTTCGAGGCCAAGGCCACGACCAGCCGCGCTCTTTGTTAGCCCAATCTATGCTGGCTTGATCGAGCAACGCTACTATTATGTCGTCGGAAGGCTTGAACGACGAGGCGAACAGATTAGCTCTAAGATCGTAGGTTTTATACTCCAAGAAATCAAAAACGCCCGTAGCCGTAGCTAAAACGCAAACGGCGAAACTTACCGCCGCAATCGATAGAGCGGCGGCAAGTTTGGCGCGGCTTTTAATCGATTTTATCACTTTTTCATAGCGGCGTTGTAGCGCGAAACTCTCGCGCTTTTAGTAGTCGCGGCGGCGTATTTGCTTAAATGTTTCTTTACGCTTTTGATCCGATCCGTCGGAGATGGGTGAGTTTTGTTAAATCCGCCGGCGCGCGAGGCTTGGTTTTTTTGTAGTTCCTCAAGCATTGCGACCAGAGCGAAAGGATCGTAGCCCGCGTCCGATAGTAGCGAAAGCGCTTTGGCGTCCGCGTCAAACTCTTGCGATTTTGAGTAGCCGCTGTTAACCAAAACGGAGACTACGTCGCCCACTATGTCGCCGAAAGCGTCCGAGAGTTTGCCCAAATCTTTGCCGTCGCCTACGGCGCTTAAAGTTGAAACGCCCGTAGTCGTAGCCGCCTGCGTCCAGCGGCTAGTTTTGATCGCGTTAAGGCTATGGCGAAGCTGAATATGCGCGATCTCGTGAGCGATAACCGCCGCCAGCTCGTCTTCGGATTTGGCGCTTTCCAAAAGTCCGCGCGCGATCAAGATATGACCTCCGGACGTAGCGAAGGCGTTTATTTCGGGGCTGTCCAAGATTGCCGCGTGATAGCCGTTGTATATTTCAGGGTTTTTAGAGTTGATCGCGATAGCGTTTACGATCTCGTTGAGATACGCCGTCAGTTTTGGAGCGCCTTTGTAGAGCTTGTATCTAGCTAGGATCGACGCGCCTACGGCTCTGCCTATGTAATACTCCTCTTCGGGGGAGATCTCTTTGGCGGCTTTGCCGATCGATTCGCCCGATTGCTTTAGGGCGGCGGCGGTTTTTGGGTCTTCGACGAAGTTGGAGCTGATTTCAGCCACTTTGCCGACTACGGCGCAAGCGGCGAGCAAAAAAGAGGCAAAGATCAACGTCGCGGCTAAGCTAAACGCTCTCATCGTTTATCTCCTTTTGCCAAACGTCCCTCGCTTAAAAACTTGAGCAGCCGATCGCCAGAAACGGATAGAGACTCCACCTCGTCCACCTCCTTATAACCGACTTCGCCCTCTTGTTTATAGGCGTTTTCAACCTCTTTGTTAAACCCTTTGCCCGCCAGCGCGAGTTCTTGAGCGCTCGCCGCCGTCGCGCTAGAGGAGACGACGCGTTTCGAGGTTAAATTTGCCGACGAAATCCAGCCGCTTAGCGCGGCGTTTGAAACCGGTTTTACCAGCGTCCAGCGACCGTCCTCTTTCGCGACGGTAACGGCGTCGCCGTAAGAGAGAGCGCTTTTTTTGCTCGCGAAGAACGACGCGGAGGCTCTAAGCTCCGCGCTTTTTACGGCGACATACATCGTTTTGCTTTTGGCGGCGGGCGCGGCGTATAGCATAACGCCGCTTAGCGCCAAGCAGATCGCTAACCGTTTCATTCGGTTTCCTTGCCTTGCGTTTATTTAAGGTTATGTTACTTTAAAAGGCATTAAAAGACGATTCGATCAACCGCCGGCGAAGCGCGCCGCGATAACGGCGCGAAGGGGATCGCGAGCGCTACTCGTTGCGCAAAACGTCCAAAGCGTCGGTTTGCGCCGCTTTTTTCGCGGGATACCACGAACTGAGCAGCACGATTACAAACGCGCCGGCGATAATAAGCGAGAAATCAAGCGAAGAGAGATCGAGCGGCAGTTTGCTTGTGCCGTAAACGTCCGCCGGCAACGAAACGATGTCGAAGCGATCCAGCGCCCATAGAGCCGCGCCGCCAAGCGCCGAGCCAGCCGCGATACCGGCGAGACCGATCGTGGCGCCTAACGCGAAAAAGATCTTGCCGATCTCGCGCGAGGAGGCTCCTAGCGAGGTTAGCAGGGCGATCTCTTTTCTACGGTTAATCGTGGTCATAAGCAAAGAGGAGACGATATTAAGCGCCGCGACAAGCACGATCAGCATCAAAACCAAAAATAACGCGCGTTTTTCCAGCTCCAGCGCGCCGAAAAAGTTAGCGTTTTGCTCCCACCATCCTATAGCGCTCGCTTTGGCGCCAGCCGCTTTTTTGATCTCTTCGATCGCGATCGTCGGCTCTTTGGCGTCGATATGAACGCCGTGATATTTGCCTTCCTCCGCGCCCAATATTTGGCGCAGATCATCGTATCGCGCGTAAAAGTAGGTTTTATCGTAAGCGCGTAGTCCCGACTCGAACGTTCCGGTTACGGAAAAGCGTTTCATCGCGGGCGTTAACGCAAGCCCCGCCGGTCGAACGCGGGTAAAGATTAGCAGCAGTTTTTCGTTTTCGCTTAAGGCGAACTCGTCCGACAGCGTTTTGCCCGCTATCGCTTCGTAGGGGGCGTAGTTTTCTTTGGTCAGCGCGCGGGCAAAGACGGGGTTGACCTTGCTCTCCGCCTCGAAATCAACGCCGAAAACTATATGCCCCTCCATCATATCTCCTTTGCGGCTCATCGCGATCGATCTTAGATACGGGCTGAATCGTAAATCGGGAAACTCGGCGCGCAGACGATTTACCGTCTCTTCGTCGATCGTTTCGCCAAAGCGCGGAACCAACGTGATCGGGTAGTTCATCACAAACAGCTTTTCGCGGAACTCTTTCGTAACGCCGTTCATGATCGCCATCGCCACGATCAGCACCATAACGCCGGTCGCCACGCCCAAAAACGCCAAAATCGCCGCGATCGATATAAACGGTTGGGCGGGATCGAAGCGAAGGTAACGCCTAACGATAAAACCCGTTAAGCCTTTTTTTGGCATAGCTTTTTAGTTGCTCGGAGCGAAAGCGCCGCGTTTCGGACCGGATTGCCCGCAGCAGTTTTTATACTTTTTGCCGCTACCGCAAGGGCATGGCGCGTTGCGGGGTATCTTTTTCTCGATTTTAACTTGGGGGCGGACGTTTGCGCCGCTATAGGTCAGGCTCTCCTCTTTGGCGGCTTTTTCCATCTGTTCGCGCATTCGGTTGATCGCCTCTTGCTCGTCGCGGGTTCTAAATCTTATCCCAAACAACGTTTTGATAATCGCGATTTTAAGGTTCGCCGTCAGCTCGTTGAATAGCTGATAACTCTCTTTTTTATACTCGACAAGCGGGTCTTTTTGGTTGTAACCTCTTAAGCCGATACCCGTTTTCAGCACGTCCATCTGATAGAGGTGTTCGCGCCACATCTCGTCCAGACTTTGCAGATACAAGATGCGTTCGATTTCGCTTCGCTGTTCGGGCGCGAGGACGGATACTTTTTGCTCGTATTGAGCGATCGCGCCCTCCTCGATCAGCTTGCGAAGCGCGAGCGCGTTTGTTTGATCTTTTACGCCTTCGATCTCGATCTTCAAATCCTCGCGCAACGTTTTGATCAATTTTTCCGTCAAAAACTCTTCGGGCGCCAAACCTTCCGCGACGCCGCATTCGCTAAACAGCCCGTCGAGATAGAAGCGCAGGTTTTCGATAATCTTCTGTCCGACGTCCAGATCGCTCGTCATAAGCTCGCGGCGAAAGGCGTAGATTAGCTTTCGTTGCGCGTTTGCCACGTCGTCGTATTCCAACAGGTGTTTTCGCGCCTCGAAGTGCATAGATTCCACCCGTTTTTGCGCCTTCTCCACGGCGCGGGTAACCATGCCGGACTCGATATATTCGCCGTGTTTTACGCCCAAACGGGTCATAATGTTTTTTATGCGATCGGAGCCGAAAATGCGTAGCAGATTATCCTCGAGCGAGAGATAAAAACGGCTCTCTCCGGTATCGCCCTGCCTGCCCGATCGCCCGCGAAGCTGATTGTCTATGCGGCGCGATTCGTGCCGTTCCGTGCCGATAATAAACAAACCGCCGAGTTTTCTAGTCTCGTCGTCGAGTTTTATATCCACGCCGCGCCCCGCCATATTGGTGGCGATCGTAACCATCGATTTTTGACCGGCTTGCGCTATTATCTGCGCCTCTTTTTCGTGCTGTTTGGCGTTTAGCACGTTGTGCGGAATTTTCGCGGCGCTTAGCCGTTTGGAGAGCGCCTCGCTTTTTTCGATGCTGATCGTGCCGACCAAAACCGGTTGCCCTTTTTTATAGAGCGTTTTAATCTGCTCGATTACCGCCTCGTTTTTCTCGACTTCGGTGCGGTAAATTAGATCGTTGTAGTCCTTGCGGATCACGGGAACGTTGGTCGGGATCGATATAACCTCCAGCGAATAAATCTGACTAAACTCGCTCGCTTCGGTTTGCGCCGTTCCCGTCATGCCCGCAAGTTTTTTATAGAGTCTAAAGTAGTTTTGGAAAGTTATATCCGCGAGCGTTTGGCTCTCCTCTTTGATCGTCACGCCCTCTTTGGCTTCTAGCGCCTGATGCAGCCCTTCCGAGTAGCGCCGCCCCGTCGAAAGCCGCCCCGTAAATTCGTCCACGATAACGATCTCGCCCTCTTTGACGACGTAATGCACGTCTTTTTCAAACAGATAACGCGCTTTTAACGCCTGATCGAGATGGTGCGCCAGCGCCGCGTGTTCCAGATCGTAAAGGTTCTCCACGCCGAAGAGTTGTTGCGCTTTTTCCACGCCGCTATCGGTAATCATAACGACGCGGTTTTTCTCGTCGATCGTAAAGTCTTCGTCTTTGATCAGTTTTTTTGCCGCGTCGTCCGCCTGAACGTAGTGCGACATCTTGCGGTTTGTGGGACCGGAAATAATAAGCGGCGTTCGCGCCTCGTCGATAAGTATGCTATCTACCTCGTCCACGATCGCGTAGTTATGCTTGCGTTGCGTCATCTCCGACAGGGCGTATTTCATATTATCGCGCAGATAGTCAAAGCCAAACTCGTTGTTCGTGCCGTAGGTAATATCCGCCCTATACGCCTCCGCGCGCTCCTCGCCAAGCGGCAGATCGCTCGTCAAAACGCCGACGCTAAAACCTAAAAAGTTATACAAAACCCCCATATCCGCGCCGTCGCGTTTAGCTAGATAGTCGTTTACGGTTATTACGTGCGCGCCCTCCTCGCTTAAAGCGTTTAGAACTATGGGAAGCGTGGCGACAAGCGTTTTGCCCTCGCCCGTTTTCATCTCCGCTATTCGTCCTTCATGCAGAGCTATGCCGCCGATAATCTGCACGTCGAAATGGCGCATATTCAAAACTCGCTTAGAGGCTTCGCGCGTTATGGCGAAACTATCGTTTAGCGCGTCGTCTAGCGTTTCGCCGTTTTTTACCTTTTCGCGCAACTCGTTAAACGCCGCTTTGAGATCGTCGTCGCTAAGCTCGGCGTATTTTGCCTCTAGCGCATTAATCGCCGCAAGCCGCTTGCGGTAGCGCTTTAGCTCTTTATCGTTGCGCGTGCCTAAGATTTTGGTAAAAATCGCTTTGATCATCGTAAGACTTGCCTTATAACGGATAAAGCGGCGATCTTAGCATAGCGGCAGTTAAGCGCCGACGGTTATCGTTTTCGTTTTTTGCCGCGCGAAGTTGCGCGCCGAACGCTATCGCGCGAGTTTTGGCGAAACGCTTAAAAAGCGAGAGACGCTATTTGTCGTTTATCCGCGCGATCGACCAGCCGATCGTCTCGCCCGCGCGCATAGGAACTACGCCGCCTATTTCGGCTGGAACGATCGACGGTTGTTTGATTAGCGTTACGGTTTTTCGCGGAAGTTTAACGCCGTAAATGTTTTGCGCGTTATCGCTTATAAACGCCTGCAAAGCGCCGAGCGCCGAGCGCTCCTCAAACAGCTCGACAAGCGCGGGCGCCAAAACGGGCGCGGAAAAAATCCCCGCCGCGCCCTCTCGCTCTTTAGCGGCTCTTAGGTGCGGCGCGCTGTCCGATCCGAACGATACCTTTGGATGCGCCGAAAACGCCAGATCGCGCAAAGCGGCGCGATCGGCGGCTGTTTTGACGATCGGTTTGCAAAACAGATGCGCTTTAAGCCCGCCGCCAAGCAGATCGTCAAGCGTGTATAACAGGTGATGAAGCGTGATTGTGGCGTATAGATTTTCATATCTATCCAGCAGATCGACCAGAGCGATCGAGCTAATATGCTCCATAACGATTTTAAGACGCGGATATTTGACGGCTAGACGTTTATAAAAGGGAGCAAATTCGGCTTCGCGTTCTAAAACCGCCCCGTTTGTTTCTCCGTGCGCGCTCAAAATAACCCCGTAATCTTGCATAGTCCCAAAAAGCGCGTCAAAAGCGTCTATATCCGTTATCCCGCTTTCCGAACCGGTTGTAACGCCGATAGGGTATAGCTTAACTATCTTGGCGTTTTTTACCTCTTCGGTTTTAAGCGCGTCGGTTAGATAGAGCGCTACGATCGGCTCGAATTGCGCTTCGCCTCGCGCCTTTAAAATTCGCTCTTTATAGGCGTTTGCCATACCGATCGTAACGATCGGCGGCGTAAGGTTAGGCATTACGACGGCGCCGGAAAAGACGCGCGCGCTGATCGGCGCGACGATTTTCAGCAGATCGCCGTCTCTAAGGTGCAGGTGCGAATCAAACGGCGAGACAAGCTCGATCTCTTGCATTTGTTTCCTTTTAGTTTGATAAGTTTAGCGCTTATCGGGCTAACGGGCGGCTTATTTTTGATTTAAGCAATGATTATCATCTGTTAAACTCGCGGTTTAACAGCCGACTAATCTTTAAGCGGCTATACTTCGGGCGTTAGATGATTTTGATAACGGAGGATGGATGAGCGTAATCGAGATCGAGCGATTAAAAGAGATACTGCCGCGTCTTAGCGTCGCGCATCACATTCCCGGACGCGCGCGGCTGAAACTAAGCGGCAAAGCGCCGTCGTGGGCTTTGGAAAGCTCGATCGACGGGTATTTGAAGTCTATCAAAGGCATTGTCGGCGTAAACGTCAATCCGTTTAGCGCGTCGGCGGTGATTACCTACGATCAAAACGAGTTGTCGCCCGCGCTTTTCGAGGCGTTGTCTAAAGGCGATTACGAACCGCTGTTAGAGCAGGCAAGGAGTTTATAATGTTTCAGTTTGTTTTAGGCGCGGCTGCCGCCGCCGTCGTGATTGGCGCGGCGAACAGCGTCGGTTTCAAACGGGCGATCAATAGAGGTCGCCGCAAGTTCAAAGAGAAGATCGACTACGCGCGCGAATACGTCTGCGCGATCGACGAGTGCGCCAAAGAGCGCGTAAATAAGAACGCCAAAAAGAGAACGAGCGGTGAAAAATAGCGGCGTTTTAGCGGGCGCGGCGCTTACGCACGCGCTTCTGTCGATCCGCGCTCGCAAAAAGGGCGTCGCTCCCAAAGCCATATACGCGGCTCAGGGCGCGATCGCCGTTCTTTGCGCCGCGGGGGCGCTGGAGGAGTTTAGCGCGAAAAGACCGCTAAGAGCGATCGCGATCGCGGCGCTTGGCGGCGCGGCTGTCGCGGCGTTAAATAAAATGGAGGATATAGATGGAAAACGAGAATGACAAGAACGAGACGAATACCGCCTCCGCTTTTTTATCGGACATAACCAAAGCGATCTTTGGCGGATCGTCCAAGGAGCAGTTTATAAAGGGCGCGATAATCGGCGGCTTGGCGACCTATCTTTTGACGAATAAAGCCGCGCAGGAGACGCTGTTTAAGGCGGCGCTTCGCTTTGGCGCGGCGAGCGCGCAGGCTTTCGGCGAAATAAAGGATCGTTTCGACGACATGAAAGCCGAAGTCGAGGCGGAGTTAGCCAAAGAGGATAAATGAGCCTTATCGCGAGCGAGGGCAAAGGCGCGATTAAACGCGCCGCCCTCTCGCTTATCCTTACCCCCTTTTTGCCAAAACCGCTTAAATTCGCGGTAACGTTAGCGGCTTCGTTTGGAGCGATCAAGCGCGGCGTAAAGGCGATCCCGAAAGAGGGGATTTCGGGCGAAACTATGGAGGCGGCGGCGATTGTTATCTCGCTCTTGCGCGGCAACTACGTTTCGGCGAATACGACCAATCTGCTTATAGCGATCTCGCAGGCGGTAGAGAACGCGATCGTGCGCCGCAGCGACGATCTGCTGCTGTCGCTTAGCGCCCCTTCGAGCGGGCTTGTCTGGGTTAAACGCGGCGGCGAGGAGATCAGAATAAACGCCGACGACGCGCGAATCGGCGATATTGTCGTAGCCTACGCGGGCGATACGATCGAGGCGGACGGGGTAGTTTTGAGCGGAACGGCGGCGATAAACGAGGCGGCTATGACGGGCGAGTCGCTCGCCGTAAAAAAAGAGCGCGGATCGCGGGTGTTAAGCGGTTCGATCGTGGAGGAGGGGCGCGTGGAGATATACGCCGAAGCCGTCGGAAGCGCCCGCGCGACGGCGAGAATAGCCCGCGTCGTCGCCGATTCGCTACGCTCGCGCTCGCAGTCGCAATATCGCGCCAACAGGCTCGCCGATCGGCTTATCCCTTTTTCGCTTGGACTAACGGGCGCGACCTATCTGCTTACGCGCGATATTAACCGCGTCGAGGCGCTGTTGCAAACCGACTACTCGTGCGCTTTGCGCCTAACCGTCCCCGTTGCGTTCAAAGCGGCGATGTATCGCGCGGGCAAAGCGGGGCTGCTTACCAAATCCGCCGAGGCGCTTGAGAAATTAGCGAGCGCGACGACCTTTATATTTGACAAGACAGGCACGATCACAAACGGCGAGTTAGAGGTCGTGGAGATTTTGTCGCTAAACGAGTCGTGGAGCAAAGAGCGGATACTCGCGCTCGCCGCGTCGATCGAGGAGCATTATTTTCACCCGATCGCGCAGGCGATTGTCGAGGCGGCTAGAAAAGATCGCAGCATTCGGCACTTTCAGCACACCGCCGTCGAGTTTATCGCGGCGCACGGCGTTTTCGCGTTTGTGGAGGGCAAAAAGGTGGCGATCGGCTCTAGGCACTATCTTGAGGAGGACGAACAGATCGATTTTTCCTCGTTCAAGGAGCGCGACGCAAGGGGGCAAAAATCCAATCTCACGCCGTTATATATCGGTTTTGACGGGGCGTTGCTAGGCGTGGTTTGGCTTAAAGACGAGCTGAGAAAAGAGAGCAAAGAGGCGCTTTTAGCGTTAAGAAAGCTAGGCGTAACAAAGTGCGTAATGCTTACGGGCGACTCCAAAGCCAAGGCGCTGGCGCTCGCCAAAGAGCTAGGTTTCGACGATTGCCGCTACGAGCTGCAACCCGACGAAAAAGCCGCGATCGCCAAAGAGTTGCGCGCGAGCGGCGATATATGCGCCTTTGTGGGCGACGGAATCAACGACGCTCCCGCGCTGTTAGCCGCCGACGTGGGCATAGCGATGCAAAAGGGCGCGGACATCGCTAAAGTCAGCGCGGATATTACGCTACTCAAAGACGATATATATCTGCTCGCGGAGGCTAAATCGATCGCGGATCAGACGATTTCGCGCGTTAATACGGGATCGCGCTCTATGATCGCGGTAAATACGCTTATACTTCTTCTTGCCGCGTTTGGAGCGTTAGCGCCGACTACAACAGGCTTTTTACATAACGGCTCCACAATTGTTACGCTTGCTCTTTCGGCGCTCAAGGGCTTTAAGTCGCCTACCGCGCCAAAAAACCGAACGAATCTAGTCCGTTCAAAAACAAAACCGCGCTCCCTTCGCCGCCGGTAGGTCGCGGTCTTTAGCTCGTTCAACCTAATTCGTTTTATCCATTCAAGCGGCTCGATTTGGCGCGCCGATAGCGGTTCGCGTACCCACCGCGCCCTTTTTGCGCTAACGCGCCGACAATCGCCTTCGCCCCGTTTATCGGAAGCTAGGCTATTCGGCAAGTCTAGCGCCCCAAGTGGCGCAAACGCTAGACAAGCGCCGATCGTCCAAACGCTTTACCGCCTCGAACGCTACAAACAGCCAAAAGGTTACTCGGCGTTTGCTAAAATTGATTTGGTTAAGATATTTGCGAAAAAGATTGATAATGGCAAAATTATATTGCATAATACGTTTTATGCGACCTTCTTATTGCAAGAGCTAAAACATTCCGGCGCCGATAAACTTATTATTGAACACATAAAAAAAGGAAAAATTTATATATCGACGTCGGCTGGTTCGATAATTGTTTCAAAAAACATAGAATATATTAAGTATATGGATAGCCCCGCCGCCGCCCCAGATTTAGACAATGATTTTTCGGCTCTTGGGATTATCGACTTTTATATTGTTCCGCATTGCTCAAATTTTCCGTTTAAGAAATCCGCCGAGAAAATAATTGCGGAATATTCAAAAAAACTTGATTTGCGCCCGATACATAATAAGCAGGCTATTATTGTAGAAGACGCTCAAGCGGAAACGCTCGAAATAAAAAGCAAAAGCAAAAAATAACGGCGCGCTTTGCCGCGCAAAACGGGTCTCTATATGCTTCGTCGCCAGCGGACGAGGCGGTCTTTAGCTCGTTCAACCTAATTCGTTTTATCCATTCAAGCGGCTCGATTTGGCGCGCCGATAGCGGTTCGCGTACCCACCGCGCTCTTTTTGCGCTAACGCGCCGACAATCGCCTTCGCCGTTTGCCAATAGAGCCGAATTAAACGCTATGTCGAATTAAAAAACGCGCATATACCTCGGCGTATCCCGATATAGAAATCCGATCGCGCTACACAAAAACCGCTACAAAATATCGCGTATAAACGCGCGTAGCTTCTTTATTTATTCTTTATCAGTTTTGGTTTAAAGTTTGTCAATAAAACGGCGCCCGCTAACATTAGAAGCATAACGACAAATGATCCAGTAAATATATTTTTTGCCATTATAAAATCAGAATCCAACGCCGCCGCTTCCGCGAATTTATCCACAATAGACAACATCTTTATTATTGACGGGGCAAACAAAACGCCTCCAAATAATATTGGAACTATATTTATAACGTATTTTAATATAATCCATCTATGTTTAAAAAATCCCCATTCGGTAAACTTGGAAAACATTATACCGGTAATAAGCGTAACGCAATTTGCCGGAATAATTATTAACAGGTCGATATAATGAATTGCCGATAGTATTTCTCTTAAATTATTTTTGTCTAAAACGACCGTTAATAAAAACGTTCCTACCAAACTGGCGCCAATCCAAACAGACGATGATAAAATATGAATTGATTTGACGATCTTATATCCTGTGTTTGAAAGTTTTTTCACAAAATCTTCCTCTTATATAATCAAACCGTTTATTCTTTATTTTCAATAATTTTATACCGCTCCTTATTTGGCGTATAGTCTATACTTGATTTTTCATCGGTTTTTTCAATCTTAAAAATGACGGGTCGTAATCCGTCGTTACAACTACATATCGCCACGCCGGGTTTCTCAATCCAATCATTATAATAGAAAACGCCGCTTCCATGCGCCAACGCAAAAACATATTGATAAATCGCTTTCCACGCCTCGTCGCAAAATCCTTCCGGTTTTGCGTAATCCGCATAAAAAACCTGCCCTTCTTTCAGCATTGGACACTTGCCTATGCCTTTGGCGCCGTATTCTTCCGCGAGCTCTTCATCAAAATGTCTTTTCAAAACCGTAATTCTGCACTTGTTCAACCGAATCGTTCCTCCGAAATAGTTATTTCTCGCGCATTTTACTATTCTTTGCGCAATTGTCAATTTTTTCATGATGTTTTGAATAAAGTTTGACCGGCGTTTCGCATAACCGTTTCGATCGCGCGCGACATTTTGCCAGCCTGAACGCGAAAGCGCCCAACGACCGATAAAATCCGCCGTTGTGCGGCGCGGAAACGAGCAAAGCAAAACTATAGCCGCTCAAACCACAACTCGCTTACTGGCGGCGAAGCGCACATTGTCCTATTGTGTGTCGTTGTTTCTTTTTTGAAATTATTTTAAACAGACTATATGTTGCGCTATTATTTCTCTTTCGAGTATTTTTTTTGAATGGAATCTGATAATATTTTGATATTTACGGCAACCGTATTTCCTCGAACAATATCTTGTTCTGTTTCAAAGGATACTTCAAAATATTGCTTTTCTTTAAAGTCAACATTTGGCGATTTATCAGAATGAAAAAATATATCTTGTTGCATTTGCCGACTGATATGACCATATGTTTTACCATTTCTGTCTATACCAATCTGTTTTTATGATTTGCCAAACAAGACCCTTTGGTTTGTTCATAGATCGCGTTTGTGGCGGCGACGAAGCCGTCCAAACCGCCGCAGTCGTAACGCGTCCCTTTGAAGCGATAAGCCAACACTTTACTCTCTTTCGCAATCGAGTTGATCGCGTCGGTTAGCTGTATCTCTCCGCTCGCTCCCGCCGGCTGATCTTGTAAAATTTCAAAAACGCGCGGCGTTAAAATATAGCGTCCGATCACGGCAAGATTGGACGGCGCTTTTTCTGGCGCTGGTTTTTCAACCATCTCGCGCACGCGAAGCAGTCCCTCGCCGATCCATTCGCCCGATACGATCCCATAGGCGCTTGTTTCGCTACGCGATACCTCTGTAATGGCGATGATAACGCAACGCTCTTGTTTATATAACCGCGTCATCTGTTTCAATACGCCCTCGCCCTCGCTTATGCACAGATCGTCGGCAAGCACAACGGCAAACGGCTCGTCGCCTATCAGGTGTCGCCCTGTTAATACCGCGTGTCCTAGACCTTTCATCTCGCGCTGACGAGTGTATATAAAACGGCAGTTGTCGATAATGTCGCGTATGTCGGCAAGATGTTTCTCTTTTGCGGTGCCGCGAATCTGGTGTTCTAGTTCGTAGCTAATATCGAAGTGATCCTCTAGCGTTCGTTTGCCGCGTCCCGTTACGATCGCCATGGTGTGAATGCCCGCCTCCATCGCCTCTTCCACGCCGTATTGGATTAGCGGTTTTGTGCAGATGGGCAACATCTCTTTGGGCATTACTTTTGTCGCGGGCAAAAATCGCGTGCCGTAGCCCGCCGCTGGAAATAGGCATTTGCCGATCACTCTTTACTCCTTTATTGTGTTTCACATGAAACATTCTGTAAAGCTACGTTTGCTCCAATTAGGCAAGCGCTAAATGTTTCATGTGAAACATATCATAGAATCTTGGCAAATAAGAGAGAGTATCATTTTGACACACGTTCTCTTAGCTGCCCGCAAGCCGCGTCTATATCTATCCCGCGCGACTTTCTAACCACGCACAGCAAGCCGCGATCTAACAGAAAACGTTGAAAGCGTTCGACGGTTTCCTGATCGGGGCGCTCAAAAACCGCCGCTTCGTGCGGATTAAATGCGATTAAATTAACTTTGGCGCGCAGCCCGCTCAAAAGTTTAAGCAACTTTTTGGCGCACTCGATGGAATCATTAACGCCTTTTATCATCAGATACTCAAACATAACTCGCTTTCGCAAATCAATCGGAAAACCTTTTACCGCCGCAATGATGGATTCAATATTATACGCCTTGTTGATTGGCATAAGTTTTTGGCGCGTCTCGTTATCGACCGCGTGGAGCGATATGGCGAGCAGAACGCCGAGCTTCATCTTGCCAAGCGCGGCGATCTTCGGCGAAATACCGCTTGTGGAAAGCGTCTGTCTGCGCGGCGATATATTCAACCCGCATTCTTGCGCAAAGATCGCGATAGCTTTGGCGACGTTATCAAGATTATCCAGCGGCTCACCCATACCCATAAAAACAATATTTAATCCCTTTTCGGGCGGCATTTGGCGATCGCGCTTGATCAGCAAAACCTGCGCGACAATCTCGCCCGCGCTCAAATTGCGGACAAACCCGCCCTTAGCGGTCATACAAAACGCGCAGCCAATCTTACAGCCAACTTGCGTTGATATGCAGATCGTATATTGCGCTTGGCGCGTAAGGTTGTCGTCCTCGTCAAATTGCGCGTCTCGCATCAACAACAAAACCGCCTCGATCGTATGAGCGTCCGTCAAACGAAAAAGATACTTTTTGCTACCGTCGGCGGCAGACTGCTTGGCGGCGATCGAAACCTCGTCAAGCGCAAAACGATCGGCAAGTTCGGCGCGCAAACTTTTGGGTAGCGTAGAAATATCGTTGAAATCGCGCGCGTAACGCTGGTAAATCCATTGAAAAATCTGTTTCGCGCGATACGAGGGGCTAACGATAGCGCTTAATTCGTCAATGGAATAATCATAAAAAAACTCCTTCATTTTAAACTAGGCAGAAGCTCTTTCTTGGCGTAACTATCCAGCTTATCGAGCGCCTCTTTATGGCGCGCGTTATACTGAACATGGGCGTCGCTACAAGCGCGGTTGGTTACGCAAAAAACGCCGCCCGCGCTTATTCCAAACTCCTGCGCAACGGAGATAACAGAAAAAAACTCCATATTTTCTAGCCCGATACCCCGTTCTTTCATCTGCTTCGCGAGCTTGTCATCGGTGGTAATATAGTTGCTAGAATTCACAATCGTTTCGTGAGCGACCAGATCGCCGACGCTTAAAAGCACGTTATCGATTGGCGTGTAGCTTTGGCGTTGCAATAAACTAAGCTCGATATTCGCGCCGCCTTGCGAGGTTACAATATCCAAGAAATCATAATCTTCGTAACTGCCCGCCGTGCCAATAAAAAGCAGATATTTCGGTCTTTGCATTAGACACAGTTGCGTTAGGTTGATCGCCGCGTTGATCAGCCCCACCCCGATCGGCATAGCAAAATCAAACCTTTCGCTCTTTCCCGCGCACACAATCATACTCTTACCTCCACGTCGTTTTGATATAAATATCGCTTCAGATCGCCTATCGCGATCTCTTGATAGTGAAAGATCGAAGCGGCAAGCGCCGCGTCCGCTCCAGCATCGAACGCGCCTTTAATATGCGCCATTTCACCCGCGCCGCCGCTTGCGATCACTGGGATCGAAACCGCCTCGCAAACCGCCCTCGTGATCTCAAGATCGTAGCCGTTTTTAACGCCGTCGGTATCCATGCTAGTAAGCAAAATCTCGCCCGCCCCGCGATCGCAAACCTCTTTTGCCCACTCGATCGCGTCTAGTTCGGTATCGATCCGCCCGCCATGAATAAAAACGTTATAGCGATCGCCTATTTTCTTCGCGTCGATCGCCGCGACGATCGTCGAAGAGCCAAAACGCTTCGCCGCCTCGTCAATAAAACGCGGATTTTTCACCGCGCCGGAATTGAGGCTCGCCTTGTCGCAGCCGACGTTAAGTAGCGCGTAAATATCTTCGAGCGCGTTAATGCCGCCGCCGACCGTAAGCGGGATAAATACCTCTTTAGCTACCTCGCGCAACACCTCGACGATCAGCCCTCGCGCCTCGTGGCTTGCCGTGATGTCTAAAAAGCATAGCTCGTCCGCGCCCTCGTCGTTATAGCGGCGCGCAACCTCGATCGGATCGCCCGCGTCTGACAATCCTATGAAATTTACGCCCTTCACTACTCTGCCGTCTTTAATATCCAAACATGGAATAACGCGTTTCGCAAGAGGATTTACGCCCATAAGTCCCGCCTCGCAAAGCGTCCAAGCGCGTATAAACGCGCAAGAAAAAACGACGCGGAATTTTTGCCAAACGCGATCGATTTCAAAAATACCGTTTCCACAACCTCGCCTTTTGGGTAGCCGTAATTCGAACATGATTATACGCTTAGCGGCTTATCTCCTTATTAAGCGAAGCTTAGCTAAACTAAGCCGTGTTTAAAGCCAAAAAACGCTTCGGTCAGAATTTTTTGACCGATCGTTTGATAGTCCAAAAAATCATTGAAGCGACGCCCGATTATCCGACGCGGATAGTTGAGATCGGACCTGGCTTGGGTGATTTAACCGAAGCGATTTTAGCTAAAAGAGCGCTGACGGCGATTGAGATCGACGCCAATTTGGTAGGCGTTTTGAGAAAACGGTTCGCGTCGGCGGTTGCGCAAGGCAGATTGACGCTTTACTGCGCGGACGCGCTGGAGGCGTGGAAAAATGGTTTGGCAAACGAACCATACGCAATTGTAGCCAATCTGCCGTACTATGTGGCGACGGAAATCATCTTAAAGGCTTTGCGCGATCCGCTCTGCAAAACGATAGTCGTTATGACGCAGTTGGAAGTGGCGCAAAAGTTTTGCGCTCTAGGCGCCGCCAATTCGTTGAGCCTTCTCGTTCAATCGATCGGAAGCGCCGAAATGTTATTTAAGGTTCCTAAAGAGGCGTTTAACCCCGCCCCAAAGGTGGAATCGGCGGTTATAAAAATTGTCAAAACAGAGGAGCGTTACGACGAGGGTTTTAGCCGCTTCTTAAAAAGAGCGTTTAAAACGCCGCGAAAGCGGCTCGCAAACGCTCTAAACGCGCCGATAACGACGCTTGAGGAGCTTGGAATTGGCGCGAACGCAAGAGCGCACGAGCTAAGTTTGGAACAGTTCAAAAGATTATACAAAGGATTAAAAGATGAATAACGAAAACGATCCGTCGCCCGCAGGCGAAGATCCAAACGCGAACGCGACAAAAGAACGGCGCGTCAAATGGCGAAAATACGCCGAGAAAAATCGCAAACCGAACGGCGCCGAACGGCGCGCAAAACGCGCGGGAGAGCCGATCAACGATCGCGTCGGCGAGGCAAGCGCAAACGTCGAAAATCGCGGGGAGGGCAAAAACGCGGCGTTTGTCCGAAAAGCGCCCAAGTTTATGAGCGGCGCGCCAAAGGCAAGCGATCCGACCTCCGGCGGCGTAGATGAAAACGGCGAGGGGTGGTTTGGGCGAATGCGCGACGCTCTTGAAGCCAATAGGGCAGGGCAAAACGAACGGCTTAACTCCTATACAAAGTTCGGCGATCCCAATAAATCGGCGCGTTTTGTCTCGCTAGGCGGACTAGATCAGATCGGCGGCAATATAGCCGTTTTTGAGACGGAGGATAGCGCGATCGTAGTAGATGCGGGCATGAGTTTTCCAACGCCGGACATGCATGGCGTGGATATTCTAACGCCCGATTTTAGCTACCTGCACGCCATAAAAGATAAGATCAAAGGGATTGTAATTACGCACGCGCACGAAGATCACATCGGCGCCGCGCCATATCTGTTTAAAGAGCTGCAAGTTCCGCTATACGGCACGCCGTTGCCGCTCGCGATGATTGGCAGTAAGTTCGACGAGCATAAGATAGTCGCGCACAAGAGCTATTTTCGCTTTGTGGAGAAGCGCAAACCCGTCAAAATCGGCGATTTTGAGGTGGAGTGGATACATATGACCCACTCGGTAATCGACGCTTGTTCGCTGGCTATCACGACCGAGGCGGGAACAATTATCCACACCGGAGACTTTAAATTGGACAACAGCCCGATCGACGGCTATCCGCCCGATTATCACAGGTTGGCTTACTATGGCGAGCGCGGCGTTTTAGCGCTCTTTAGCGACAGCACTAACAGCTTCAACGCGGGAATGACGAAAAGCGAATCAATCGTAGGCAAAACCTTCGACGAACTTTTTTCCAAAGCGAAAGGGCGCGTAATAATGAGCACCTTTAGCTCCAACTCGCACCGTATCGCCCAGGCGATCGACAGCGCTAAAAAATATGGGCGCAAAGTGGCGGTGATTGGGCGATCGATGGAAAAAAACCTTAATATCGCCATGGAGCTAGAATACGTGAAAATCGATCAGAGGGTTTTTATCGACGCGCACGAGGTAGCCAAGCTACCCGACAATGAGATTTTGGTGATAACTACGGGCAGTCAGGGCGAAAGTCAGGCGGCGCTGTTTAGAATGAGCGTCAACGAACATCGCCACGTGCATATCAAGCCCTCCGACACGATCGTAATCAGCGCGAAAGCAATTCCCGGCAACGAAACGAGCATATCAACCGTGGTCAATCAGATCGCAAAAACGGGCGCGTCAATCGCCTATCAGGAGTTCAGCGAAATTCACGTAAGCGGACACGCCGCGCAGGAGGAGCAGAAAATGATGCTCCGTTTAGTCAAGCCGCGCTATTTTATCCCCGTCCACGGCGAGTATCAGCATCTTTTGAAGCATAAAGAAACGGCGATAACATGCGGCGTATCAGAGCGCAATATCAGCGTGCTGGAGGACGGCGAGCAGATAGATATCTCGCATAGAGGCGTGCGTAAAACGCGCAGCGTGCGAAGCGGCAAAACCTTTATAGACAATCAGAGCAATCGCGAAGTAGAGAGCGAGGTGGTATTTGACCGACAAAACCTCGCCAAAGAAGGGATTATTATGCTTATAGCGCAACTTGATAAGCAAGAACATAAGTTAGCCTCGCGCCCTAAAGTAACAAGTTTCGGGCTGGTGGCGCAAAAGCGCGAGCATAAGTTTAATAAGGAGATCGAAACGTTAATAGACAGTTTTGTCGCGGGGTTAAAACCCGAAGAGTATAGCAATCCACGCTTGATTGAGAACAATCTTCGTCAGGCGATCAAAAAAATGGTTTTTCGCGCTCTGAAAAAGTATCCGATTATTGTGCCAAACATCTTTGTGCAATAGTCGCGCCGATAAAAACGCAACCGGCGAAGCGTTTAAAACGCGCCTCGATTATTTTTGACGCAAAAGCCGCGCCGAGCGCCTAAACTAACGCAGAAGCAGGCATAACGCGGCAAGCAAGCTGGAAGGGCGGGGCGGGGCTTCTTGCGTCGGCTTTGGCGCAATCGGCGGCGAGCGCATGCATATTTACACAAAACCTATCATGATAGCCGAAATCAAACGCGCCGCGTCTGCGGACGGCGTCAGCAAGGAAGAGTTTTACGCGGTAGCGCGAAACTAGAGTAGTTTAGCGACGAGGAATAGCCGTAGGCTCCCGATTCGCGCTCCTTAGAAGGCTTTCGCGTATCGCCAAAGGAACAGCGGGAAACTAGACGAAGCGGCGCGAAAATCGCTAGATTTTCTCCGAAACAACGGGCGATCTAGGCGCTGTAAACGTCGCGTTAAAACGGTCAATCGCATAAAATTAAATATTCGCCTTTCCATCATTCCCTCGAAAGCAAAAATCCAGACGCGCCAAAGGCGCAAAATAGTGGATACTCGTTTTTACGGGTATGACCAGAGAGGGGGAGCGGCGCGAGGATAAGAGATGGGGCGCCAGCGTTAGCGAAGCGGCGATAAGGCGAGCGACAAACGAGTTTAAAAGCCGACAACTCGCGCCGCGAATAGCTTTTGCTATAGGTTTGTTTGCCCTTTTATGGCTCGTTAACAAGGGCGAGCGTTAACATATTTGTTTCAATTCTACGAGAGACGTTTCAACCCACGCGCCCGCAAGGAGCGCGGTTTTGTGATTCCAGCGTTTTTTCGCGTTTATGCGCCATAAAACGCCTTTTAAAGAAACCGAAGCCAAAAAAAATAAACTCTGAAAAATGCCAACTAGACCGCGCCCCGTTTGTGTTTTTTGTCTTTCTCAAAATCCCGCAAACAGTTCGATTTCAAACTTTAATTTATAATAGCCTTTCTCAGATTGAGAGGATATAGCGGCGTAACGAATTGACGCTCTCGTATAACGCGCCGCCGGACATCGCCGATCTCCTTTTGTTAGCCGCCAAAACGAACGAGCGCGCTACCCCAAGTCAGCCCGCCGCCAAAAGCGTCAAGCAGGGTTAGATCGCCCGTTTTTAATCGTCCCGCCTCAAACAGTTCGTTGATCGCCATTGGAATCGACGCGGCGCTGGTGTTGCCGTAGCGATCGACGGTCAAAACCACCTGATCCTCTCTTAAACCGATCGCCTCTCCCACGGCTTTGATAATTCGCAAATTGGCTTGGTGGGGGATAAAGTGCGCTATCTGCGAAGGCTTGAGGTTGTTGCGAGCCAAAATCTCTATCACGTCGTTTGAGAGAGCGCGCACCGCCAACTTAAAAGTTTCGTTGCCCTTCATACGCATAAACGGCTTGTGCGGCTTGTCGTCGCGGATCGGATTTTTGCTGCCGCCGTCGATGTAGAGATTATCCCACTGCGCGCCGTCGCTAGAAATTTTAATATCGACGATCGCCTTTAGCGGATCGTCCGTCGCGCCGATCACCGCCGCGCCCGCGCCGTCGCCAAACAACACGCACACGGAGCGATCGGAGTAGTCCATAAAACGGCTGGAGGCTTCCGCGCCGACGATCAGCACGTTGCTTGCCATGCCGGACTCCACGTAGGCTTTGGCGGTGGCAAGCGCGTAGATAAAGCCGCTACACGCCGCGAGCGTATCAAACGCGGGGGTGCTGATCGCGCCGAGTTTGCCCGCGATCACCGCCGCCGTAGAGGGCATAAATAGAAAATCGCCCGAAAGCGTGGCGGCGATAATCATATCTATATCGCCGATCGCAAGGTTCGCGCGCGCTATCGCCTGCCGCGCCGCCAAAACGCCGAGGTCGCTGGCGGCTTGATCGTCGGCGGCTATGCGCCGCTCCTTGATGCCCGTGCGCTTCACTATCCACTCGTCGGTGGTATCGACCATCTTCTCTAGATCGGCGTTGGTTAGCCGTTTTTCGGGCGAATACGCGCCGATCGAGAGCATAGAGGCGTATGTTTTGCTCAATCGCCGCCTTTGGGCGAGAACTTATCTAGGTTTTGCAGTATAAGCGCGTTTACGTCGGATTCGATATACGAGATAGCGTTAAGGCAGGCGTTTTTGATCGCTTTGGGCGTAGATTTGCCGTGGCTGATAATCGCCGAGCCGTTAACGCCCACAAGCGGCGCGCCGCCGTATTCGTCGTAATCCATGCTCTTTTTCAGCGCCTTAAACGCGGGCTTCATAAGCAGATAGCCAAGAATCGCTAACGGCGATTTTTTCACGTTCTGTTTGATAACCTCGACAACCGCCTTTACCAGCCCTTCGCTAGTCTTTAGCAGCGCGTTGCCGACAAAGCCGTCGCATACGATCACGTCGAAACGCCCGTTGAAAATATCGCCGCCTTCCGCGTTGCCAACGAAATTAAAGCCCTTCGATCGCGCCGATTTGAGCAGGGCGAAGCTGTCTTTGACCAACTTGTCGCCCTTGCCGTCCTCTTCGCCGTTTGCGAGCAGAGCCACCTTCGGATCGTCGATTTTTAGCAGTTTTTGGGCGTAGGCGTGTCCCATAATCGCCGATTGGAAGAGATGTTTCGGTTCGGAATCAACGTTCGCGCCCACGTCGAGAACAAGCGTGTGTTTGTTTGCGATCGATGTTGGCATTAAAGTTGCGATCGCGGGGCGCGAAACCCCTTTAAGCCGTCCGATTTTAAGCGTGGCAAGACTCATCGTCGCGCCGCTGTGTCCGGCGGAGACCACCGCGTCCGCCTCTTTTTTCGCCACAAGCTCGACCGCTTTATAGATAGCGCTCTCTTTGCGCTTGAGCGCGTCGGTGGCTTGATCGCTCATCGCGATAGCGTCGTTCGCCTCGATCGTCTTTACCCGATCGTGAAACTTACGCGGCAGTTCGGCGAGAACTTCGGCGCTTTTGCCGACCAAGATCGCCTCGAAATCTACGGCTTCCAACGCCAAAGCGACCCCCGCGACAATCGGCGAACAACCAAAATCGCCGCCCATCGCGTCGATAGCGACTCGGACTTTGCTCACGATCTACTTTGCGCCGCAGGAGGGGCAGAGATGGTGCGGCAACTTAAACGCGCCGCATTTGCATTTAACGGGCGATTTAAGCGTCAATTTGTAATGCGTTCGACGTTTCGCCGCTCTTGTGTGGGACACTCTTCTCTTAGGCACAGCCATTTTGGACTCCTTTTGTCAATTTTACGTTAGCGCTTTTGGCAGTTATCGCAACGGTGGTAGTCGCACTCGATCGAGGCGATTTCGCCGCGCAAAATCTCCTCTAAATCTATCGCGCCCTTTTGCTCGATCACAGCCTCTCGCGTCTCTTTATCTTTGTCGTTATAAACGCCGTCGCTGATTAACAGTTCAATCTCTTCGTCTAGCGCGTAATCATACTCTTTATAGCATATATCGCAGTTTAGCCGAGTCGCGCCCGTCAATTTTCCGCGAAAAAGCGCCAGAGCCGCCCCCTTAGCGCTAAGCTCGCCCTCCATAAGCGCCGCGCCAATCGCAACCTTAACGGCGAGAGGCTCTTTGCCCGCTTTTGGAAAGGGAACGCCCATTAAAAAATCTCGAACGCTCCGAAAAACTGCGCGATCTCTTTCGCCGCGTTTTCGGCGCTGTCGCTGCCATGAACGGCGTTAGCGTCGATCGAATCGGCGAAATCGGCGCGGATCGTGCCTTTTGCCGCCTCTTTCGGATTGGTCGCGCCCATCAGCTCGCGATTTTTCGCCACCGCGTTTTCGCCTTCTAAAACCGCAACGAATACGGGCGCGCTTGTCATGAAATCCACAAGATCGTTAAAAAACGGGCGTTCCTTGTGGATCGCGTAAAAACTCTCCGCTTCGCGGCGGCTTAGATAGAGCGTTTTCGCCGCCGCGATCCTAAGCCCGTTGGATTCAAAGCGATCGACGATCTTGCCGATCACGCCCTTTTTTACCGCGTCCGGTTTAATGATTGAGAGGGTTCGTTCCATATACTCTCGCCTTATTTCACAAAATAGGGGCGCGATTATACCAAAAGGCGCTTACGCGCAATTAAAGGGCGGCTAAACGCGGTTGTTAGCCGAGTACGGGCGCTTCGGCGGCTTTGCCGCGCTTATTGCCCTCCGCCCAGACAATACAGGCGTCGGTCGGACAGGCGCTAGCGCACGCTGGTTCCGCGTGATGACCCTCGCACTCGACGCATTTGTCGGGATAAACGTAGTAAATCCCGCTATTTTCGGGGTTATCCCCGTCGTCCACAATCGCGCCAACAGGACATTCGTCGATACAGCCCCCGCAGGCGATGCACAGATCGGTGATTTTTACAGCCATTTTGCAACCTTTATAAAAGAATTATTGAATTACTTTATCAAAACAACTATTAAGTTAATATAAAATTACTAAAGCGCGGCGCGAATATCGTCGATTTTGTCCGTCTTTTCCCAGCCAAATCCGTCGTTTTCGCGCCCAAAATGTCCGTAAGCGGCGGCAAGACGATATTGCGGCTTAAACAGACCGATGCTCGCGGCGGCGCCTTCCGGCGTTAGATCGAAGGTCTTTTTGATCGCGTTTATAATTCGCGCTTCGTCTAGTTTTGGAGCGAATTCGCCGCGAACGGCGATCCCGATCGGCTCGATTGCGCCGATCGCGTATGTTAGATAGACCGCGATCTCTTTCGCCGCTTTCGCCGCCGCGAGATTTTTGGCGATATAGCGCGCCATATACGCGCCGACGCGATCGATTTTCAGCGGGTCTTTGCCGCTTAACGCTCCGCCGCCGTGCGGCGCGTCCGGTCCGTAGAAGTCCATAACGCTTTTTCGCCCCGTAAGTCCCGTATCCGCCTGCGGTCCGCCGATCACAAACGACCCCGCGGGGTTTATCTCTACTTGCGCGTTATCGTCGAACAACGATTGCGGCAGCGCCTCTTTTACTACCTCTTCCATAATCGCCTCGCGCAGGTTTTTAAGCGAAACGCTTCTGGCGTGGTGCGCGGAGACCAAAACGTGCGTTAGCTTGGGCGCGCGCTCGTCGTCAAAACGAAGGGCGACCTGCGCTTTGCCGTCGGGTAGCAAGAAGGGCAAAAGACCCTCTTTTCTGACGCGCGCCAATCGGCGGGTAAGTCTATGAGCGAGCGAGATAGGCAGCGGTATAAATTCGGGCGTTTCGTCGCAGGCGTAACCGACGAGTATCGCCTGATCGGACGCGCCCAGTTTGCCGTTCGAACGAACGCCGTCGGCTATATCCGGACTTCGCTCGTTCACCGCCGTAATTACTCCTGCGCTTCGATAGTCGAAACCAAAACCGCCGTCGGTGTAGCCGATCTCTCGAATGGCGTTTCTGGCGATCTCGCCGAGAGGCGCGTAGGCTTCGGTTTTCATCTCGCCCGCTATAACGCAAAAGCCGTTTGAGATCAGCGTTTCGCAAGCGACGCTCGCGTTTTTATCCCGCTCGATCAGCGCGTCCACAATAGCGTCGCTGATCTGATCGGCGATCTTGTCGGGATGTCCTTCGGTAACGGATTCGGCGGTTCGTATTCTCATTTCGCGCTCCCGTAAATAGCTTTTAGATGATCGATTTTGCTTCCCATATTAACCAGCGCCATATCGGCTAAAACCAAAGCGGTCATAGCCTCGCATACAATCGCGCCGCGAACGCCTACGCAGCTATCGTGGCGACCTTTGATCTCGATAACTCTCTCTTCGCCGCGAATATCGATCGTTCTTTGTTTTCGGAATATCGACGGCGTCGGCTTAAAGTGCGCCGTTATCTCGATCGGCGCGCCGCTGCTCACGCCGCCTAAAACGCCGCCCGCGTTGGCGCTTAAAAACCCCTCTTTGCTCATCTGGTCGTTGTTCTCGCCGCCGCGCATAGCCGCCGCGCTTGCGCCTGCGCCGATCTCGACGGCTTTTACCGCATTAACGCCCATAATAGCTTCGGCTAGTTTCGCGTCAAGTTTGCCATATAGCGGTTCGCCAAACCCTGCGGGAACGCCTATCGCGCGAATTTTCACGATCGCGCCTATCGAATCGCGATCGCGCTTCGCCGCTTCGATCGCGGCGATCTGCTCGCTCTCTTTTTGCCGATCAAGCGCGAAAATCGGGCTTGTTTTGGCGTAATCAAAATCGTATGTTTCGCCCTTTACGCCGCCGACTGCCGCCACGCCGCTTTCGACTTTCGCGCCGATTGTCTTTAGCATCAGTTTGGCTACGGCGCCCGCGGCGACTCTAGCGGCGCTCTCGCGCGCGCTGGATCGCCCGCCGCCTCTATGATCGCGAATAGCGTATTTCATAAACCACGAGTAATCGGCGTGAGAGGGGCGAAAAACCTCGCGCAGATCGTCGTAGTCGCCGCTTTTTACGTTGGCGTTGGCGATAAAGATCGCGATAGGCGCGCCCGTTGAAAGCCCCTCGAACGCGCCGCTTAAAATCTGGGCGCGATCGCTCTCCTTTCTCGCGGTGGCGGCGATAGAGCCGCCGCCCTTTCTGCGATCGAGTTCGCTCTGAATAAAATCTTCGTCGATCGCCAGCCCCGACGGAACGCCGTCGAGAACGCAACCAACGCCCGCTCCGTGCGATTCGCCAAAAGTGGTCAGCCGTAGTTTCATACCAAAACTATTCATCGTTTTTCTCCGCCTAGTCTTGTCGTCAAGAGGTTCTCGGCGGTTTGCTCGGAGTCGTTTTCCAGCGCGAGTAAAGCGACTTTCGCCGCGTTCTGTTCGGCGGCTTTTTTGCTACCGCCCTTGCCGGAAGCGATCTCGGCGCCGTTTATGCTTAGCGCGACGACAAACTCTTTTTTGTGATCTGGTCCCGATTCGCTCAAAACGTAATAATTGGGGGTAACGCCAAATTTCGTCTGCGTTAGCTCTTGGAGCTTGGTTTTATGATCGCTTAGCAGCTTTTTTGGATCGGGTATTCCAAAAAGCGCGTTCTGCGCCGCGATCGCGCATCGTTTCGCCGCCTCCAAGCCGCCGTCAAGATAGATCGCGCCGATTAGCGCCTCGTAAGCGTTGGCTAATATGGAGGGCTTTTTGCGCCCGTTATTTCTAGCTTCCGCCGAAGAGAGAAACAGCGCGGAATCCAACTCTAAAAACAACGCGATTCTCGCAAACGCCTCCTCGCTAACTAGCGCGGCGCGAAGTTTGGTCAGATCGCCCTCGCCGTAATCGGCAAAACGCGCGTAGAGATATTCGCCGACAATCAGGTCCATCACCGCGTCGCCCAAAAACTCAAGCCGCTCGTTGTTCGCTTCGCCCTTTACGCTTCTGTGCGTTAGCGCCGATTTCAGCAGCTCGCGCGAAGCGAAGCGATAGCCTATGCGCTCTTCAAGCGCCTGCGTGCGATTTTTCATATTTAGCGCCTTTGTAGCTCCGCCTCGTATTTGGCGATCTGATCGCATCTCTCGTTTTCCGCGTGTCCGCTATGACCGCGCACCCAAAACGCCTTGATCTTATGCGTTTTTGCGGCGGCGATATACTCTCGCCACAGATCGGGGTTTTTCACCTTCGCGAAGTTCTTTTTTTGCCATTTTTCCAGCCATTCGTTTATCCCGTTAGCCACGTAAGAGCTATCGGTAACGATCTCCGCCTCGCACGGCTCTTTAAGCGCTTTTAACGCCTCGATCGGCGCGGTCAGCTCCATTCGGTTGTTGGTAGTCCAGCTCTCGCCGCCTTGCAACGTCTTTTCCGCGTCGCCATAGCGCAAAATCGCGCACCAGCCGCCCGAACCCGGATTGCCAAGAGAGCAGCCGTCGGTAAAAATCTTCACTTTTTTCATACTCGTTTCTTTAATAAAAGTTGGCGCTGGCGTCATAGTTTTCTCCGTCGTTTTTCGCGTTTTTGACCAGCGTCGATTCCACGCGCGCGATCTCCGCTCTTTGACAATTTGGGCATCGCAAAAATCGTATCGGCAGGCTTGCCGCGCAACGCGGGCATCTATACTCGAACGAAAGATCGGCGAGCGCCCTGTTCTCGCCTAGCCTAATCAGTAAGTCGAACTCAAAAACGGCGCTTTCGCTCGCCGCGTCTAGCCACCCTTTTGCGGTGTAAAGCTCTCTTAAAAGCGGGTATTTTAGCGCCTCGTTCTCGTTGAAACTAGCTTTGGGCAGGCGCCAAAACAGATCGATCGCGTCGATTATACGATCAGCGTCGATTATGCGCCAGACGTTTGCGGGATTATGCGTCAAAACAAACTCAAAAACCGCCGCGAACAGACGCGGCTCCTCTTTTTGCAACGCTATTAAAGCGGCTTCTCGTTTTTTGTCCGACAGAAGCGGATCGTTTTTTATAGCCTTAGCCTTCAAAAATGATCTCTCTTTAGCGTAATCCAAACCAAACTCTTCTAGCGCGTCCGCGACCTCCAACGCGCGGTTATACTCTTTGGTCTGATCGTATATTATCAGCAAAAGTTCTAACGCCTCTTTATTTCGCGCTTTAAGTTTAAGCGACTCAAGCAAAATATCGCGGCTTCGCTGATAAAAACCCGCCTTATGGTAGCTTTTGCCCAACCGCGTCATAGCCTCGATACGGCGCGGCTTATCCTCCGCGATCTCCAGCAGAGCCAGATAGATATGAATCGACTCGGCGTATTGCCCGCTTTTGAAACATATGTCCGCAAGTAGCATAAGCGAGTCAAACGAGTCGGGTTGCGACGCCAGCAACGCTCTGTAATCCTTGCCGCCGCCAATCGAATCGAAGCCGGACAAAAATCGCGTTAGCTTTCTCTCTTGACGCCTTTTTTTAGACGCGGCGACAAAATGGTTCAAAATGGCTACCGCCGCCACGACCAAAAGCAGCATCGCCGCGCTAAAAGCGGGGTGTCGGTAGTCAATCGCTAAAAACTCCGGACTCATCTTGCCGCCAAAACGCTAGCGCTTTCCTAGCTGTTGCGAGCGCTCAAACGCGGCGTTAAGCGCCTCGAATATCGCGCCTCTAACGCCGCGCGCCTCTAACGCGGCGATCCCCTCGATCGTGGCGCCCGCGGGGGAGCAGACGCGATCCTTTAACAACGCGGGGTGTTCTTCTTCGAGCAGCGAAGGCATACCCTCGAACAAGGCTTGCGTCAGCGCGAAGGCGTCGGCGCTTTTCATGCCAAGACGGACCGCGCCGTTAGCGAGCGATTCCGCGATCAGCGCGAGATAGCCCGGACCGCAGCCGCTTAGCGCGACGGCTATATCGATCTCTTTTTCGCTCTCAAACCACAGAGCTTTGCCGACGGCGCTAAATAGCTCTAGCGCTTCGCTCTTGAAACCGGCGTCGCCCGTTAAAGCCGTAGCCGATTTTAGACGCAAAGCGGCAAGATTGGGCATAGCGCGGATAAAGTAGTCCGCCTCGAACGATTCGCGCAACGTTTCAAGCGTAACGCCCGCCATTACCGAGAGGATCGCTTTGGCGCGAACGGGGATGTTCACGTAGGAGAGCGATTGCGGCTTTACGGCTAAAACGACGATCCGATCTTTCGCCTCGCCAATATCGGCGGCAAAGCGCGCGCCTTCAAGCTGCTTTTGCCGCGCCGCGTTATTTTCAAGGACAAGAATGTTATGGGAGTTTTGCCTCTCCCACCCTTTCAACAACGCGCCGCCCATATTTCCCGCGCCTATCAACAGAATATTCATAGTTTTCCTTTGTGGAAGTATTATACAATTACGCAAAACAAGAAAAGGGGCGAAATGTCTAGAGGTTTTACGCTTATGGAACTAATGATCGTTATCGTCATATTGGGACTATTAGCCGCGCTAGTCGTGCCTAACCTTATGGGGCAGAGCGAGGAGGCGAAGCAAAAGCTCGCCTGCGTTCAGATGAAACAGCTTGAAATGGCGCTGAACGATTTTAAGCTAAATTTGCACGATTACCCCTCGACCGAACAGGGGCTAGAGGCGCTGATCAATAATCCGGACGAAGAGCGTTTCAAAAACTTTAGATCGGGCGGTTACCTAAGCTCGAAAACGCCGCCAAAGGACCCGTGGAACACGCCGTATATATATCTAAACGACGACGGCGCGGTCGATCTGATCTCGCTTGGCGCGGACGGCAAAGAGGGCGGAGCCAACCAGAACCGCGATATTAAATTAAGCGAATGCGAGCGCTAAAACGCGGTTTTACGCTGATAGAACTGCTTGTCGTAATCGTCATAATCGGCGCCGTTTACGCGATCACCGTCGCGACGATCAAAAGCGGGAGCGATCAAGCCGCGTCCGCGTGGTCGCTTGAAAAGCTCGACGCGACGTTGAGGGAGTTTCAAAGCGGCTACCTAAAACTGATATGCGACGGGAACGTTTGCGAAAATTGCCGCGTCGTCGATCAAAACGGCGAGGAGCTAATCGCCGATCTGGCGATCTTTTCTCAAACGCCCAAAGTTCTCTATTTCGACGAAAGCGGCTATTTTGGCGATATGCGATTTCCCGCCGATCGCTGCTTTGAGATGGAACGCTTTGAAAACGGCGCTATTAGCGACGCGCTGGTCGAACACGAGGGAAAGTTTTATCGCTATTACGCCTATATGCGCCCCGTCGAAATTTTCGTTAGCCTTGAAGAGGCGAAAAACAGTCTTGATCCGCGTCTTTGGATACCGCAATATAGCTCCGACTTTTTCAACGAGACCGACTAATGCTCTACAAATACCGCGCCATCGATCAAAAAGGCGATAGGCAAAAAGGCGCGATCGAAGCCTCTAGCGCCGAAGAAGCCGCCGCGAAACTACGCGCCAAAGGATTGCTGTTTGATCTGCTCGCTCCGGCTAAGCCGTCCGTATTCGCTAGGGTTTTCAGAGGGCGCAAAGATCGCATACCGCCAAACGATCTAGCTAGGATCAGCCGCGATCTGTCCATCTATCTAAAAGCCGGCGTTTCTATCGTAAACGCCATTCGGTTAGCCTCTACGCAATACGCGAGCGATCGCAAAACGGCGGGCTTTCTCTCGGCTTTGGCGACGCTGCTCGACGAGGGCAAAAGTTTTTCGCAGGCGCTAGAAAACCAGAGCGTTTTTGAGATTCCCGCCTTTTTCGCGCAGTCGATTCGCATATCGGAAAACGGGGGAGTTTTGCAAGAGGTTTTGCTAGAGCTTTCACGTTTTATTAAAGATCAAGAAAGCGTTAAAAAACAGGCGAAAAACGCGCTATTTTATCCGCTGTTTATCGTGATCGTTTCGATATGCATGCTGATCTTTATGATGACGGTCGTCGTGCCGCAAATTACGGGCATGTTCGAGCAGTTGGGACAGGAGCTGCCTTCGCTTACTCGTTTTGTGATCGGCGTAAGCGATTTTATAGGCGGCTATTGGGTCGCGATCGCGGTTATTATCGCCGCGATCGCGATCGCGCATACGATCGCGCTGAAAACCAATCAAGCCTATCGCTACGCCGTTCATCTGCTTATCATAAAAACCCCGCTGCTTGGACGCATAACGATGAACGCCGAACTCGCGCGATTTTGTTATATGTGTTCCGTGTTGATGCGAAGCGGCGTGCCGTTTGTTCGAGCGATTCGCCTTGCGGCAAACGCGCAGACCAACGAAGCGCTTTCGTCTCTGTTTCTCAAGGCTTCCGATCGGCTTGTGGAAGGAGGCAGACTCTCCGTAGCGTTGCAGCAGAGCGACTTTGCGCTGGATCGCGCGTTTATCCGATCGATCGCGCTTGGCGAGGAGACAAGCGAGCTAGAGGCGATACTCTCAAATTTATCGACCCTATACTTCGAGGAAAACCGCGATCGTATCGCCGTTTTTTTATCGCTGCTTGAACCCGCGCTTATGCTGCTGGTAGGCGCTTTGGTAGGCTTTATAATAACGGCTATGCTGCTACCGATCTTCTCTATGAGTTTTGGCGTTTAATGCGAAAAGCCTTCACGCTAATCGAGATGATCGTTAGCGTGATCATTCTCTTTCTGCTGATTTTATTTTTATCAAACGCTAATCAAACGCTAAGAGATTCGCTTAAGCAATCCCAAGAATACGAAGCGCTTGAAAAACGCGCTCACGATTTAAGCGCCCTTTTGATCAGAGATATTCTACAAGCCGACGGCGTTAGCGTAACGCAAGGGCGCGAGTACGATCAGCTATACCTCGTCGCTTCGCGAAACTCGCTTAGCGGACATAGCGGAACAAATATCGCCTACGCCGCGCTTAAACCGTCGGCGGCGCTTATACGCGTCGAATCTCCCTCTGTTTTCAAGCTGCCCGTCGGCGGCGCGGACGTTTATAAATACCGCTTTTTATCTTTTGAGCAACCGCTTAATAGCTTCAAAATCTACAAAAGCCGCAAGAGCGATTCCAACGGATCGGCGTGCTCGCTGTTAATCTATATTGCGCCAAAAGACGAAGAGCCTAAATTGTTCGAGCTTGGACTGTTAAACGCTTCGGCGTGCTAAGGCTTTTCGCCGTCCTCCGTTTTCGCGATCAAGGGCGATTTCGCGCGGCTACGCGGCGGGCTTCCTTTTTTCGCGCGCCGCATATAGCGCGCGGACGCGAAAAACTACTTTCAGACAAAATCAAAACGCGCGCGGCAAGCGTATAAAAGCAACCTGCGTAGAAAAGTAAAACGCAACGCCGCGATCGCGCAAAACGCGGCTTAAAAACCAACAAATCGACGCCGAATAATTTCATCGTTATTTTCCGCTAAATCGCGTTTTGTTCCCCTTTTACGACTTGGCGCGACAAAACGACAAACCGGCCGCCGACGATATTTCAATGCGCGCTAGAAGCGTCCGTTAAAACGTTCCGAATATGGGTCTTGCGGACAGAGACGAGGGCGCTTTAGCCGTTTTTTGCGCCGCGACGAATAAAGCGGCGTTCGCCGTCGGCGCGGCGATTTAGGCTGTTGTTTGTCAATATAGACTGGTTCCCAATAGGGTAATCGCCAAATGCTTCGTTCGCGTAAAATCTATCGCGCTACTTTGAAACAAAAACGAGCCGAGCGTTTATCTTTAGCTCGCTCGCGCGGCGGCGGCGCGCTTATAACGCTACGGTAAAATCTCGCGTTGACCTTTGCTGTTTTGCTCGCCCAAAACCCCCGTTTTTTCCAACTGCTCCACAATGCGCGCCGCGCGGTTGTAGCCTATCTGCAAGCGACGCTGAATGTAACTAATCGAGCTTTTGCGTTCGTTTAGCACGATCTGTTTTGCTTCGTCATACATTTCGTCAAGCGATTCGTTCGCGTCAAACTCGCTCGCGCTCGCGCCTCCCGCTAGATCGCCGCCTTCGACAAGGAAACTATTGTCGTATTCCGGCGCGCGTTGCGCTTTGATAAACTCCACGATCTTTTCAATCTCTTTCTCGGAGCTAAACGGCGCGTGCAACCGCACTAAACCTACGCTTCCGGGCGGCGTAAAGAGCATATCTCCGCGTCCAAGCAGGCTCTCGGCGCCTTGCGTATCCAGTATCACTTTGGAGTCGATCTTGCTGCCGACGCGATAGCTTATGCGGCTTGGCAGATTGGCTTTTATTAACCCCGTGATCACGTCAACGCTAGGGCGTTGAGTGGCGACGATTAGGTGTATGCCGCTTGCTCGCGCCATTTGAGCTAACCTCGCGATCGAGATTTCCACGTCTCTACCGCCGCTCATCATCAGATCGGCAAGCTCGTCGATCACGACCACGATAAACGGAAGCGGTTCAAAACCTTCCTCGCTTGCCTTTTGATTGTAGCCTTCGATGTTTTTGGTCTTGGTTTTGCTCATCATCGAGTAGCGCCGCTCCATTTCGGAAACCATATTCGACAGCGCCGCTATAGCCTGCTTAGGTTTGGTTATAACGGGGGTTAATAGGTGCGGAATATCGTTATAAACGCTAAACTCCAACATCTTAGGATCGATCATCAGTAGCCGCAAGTTATCGGGCGAGTTGCGATAGAGAAGAGATAAAATCATCGCGTTTATGCCGACGCTTTTGCCGCTGCCCGTCGTTCCGGCGATCAGCAGATGCGGGAGTTTTTTCAGATCGGTTATGAACGGATTACCCACAATATCCTTGCCAAGCGCGATCGTAAGCGCGCTTGCCGCCGACGCAAAGATCGACGAAGAGAGAACTTCGCGCAGGTAGATGGTCTCGTAAGTTTTATTCGGTATCTCTATGCCTACCACGTCTTTACCCGGAATTGGCGCTTGGATACGGATCGTTTGCGCGCGCAAAGCCATAGCTATATCGTTTTCAAGGCTAATAACGCGGGAGACCTTCACGTGCGCCGCCGGCTTGAACTCAAAGGTGGTTACTACGGGACCGGTATAGGTGCGCGTTACGTCGCCTTCGATCTTAAACATACGCAGTTTTTCTAGCAGATCGGCGATTTTGGCGTCAATCTCGTTCTCGTTGATTTCGCTATGTCTTGGCGGGATATTGGCTAGAAAATCAAGCGAAGGCAACACGAAATCTTTGGGTTTTACGCGTTCGCCCTTTTCCACTTGCTCTAGCAGCCGCTTGTTCTCTTCCAGCTCTCTAACAATCTTGCCGTGCGAGGCGGTTCTGTCGTCTTTTGGCGCGCTTGCGTAATCATCGACATAAAAATCGTCGTCGTCAAAAATACGCGTCGGCTTTTTCTTGCGTTTTGGCGTTTCGTCGCTCGTCGGCGTTTTTGGCTCGAGGCGCGGCAGATTGGATAAGCCGTTTTTTTCTTTAGAGCGCAAAGCCATATCCGCAAAGGAGTCTTTAGCCGCCTCTTTGAAAGTGCGCCAATGATCGAACAGTTTCGTGTTTGGAAATTTGCGCGCCAAAAACGTTAGCAGATCGATAATGGTAACGTCAAACGCGAGCAGCCAGCCGTTTACGATCAGGAAAAATCCGAAAACGCCCGCGCCGACGCTACCTATAATAGGGCGCATAGCTTCGCATAACATAACGCCCGTCGATCCGCGCTCAAAGAGCAACGCCTGAAAGATCAGCCCCGCGAAACCAAAGAGCAAAACCGCCGCGAAGGTCTCTATAAACCTGCGCGCGGAAGTAAAACGTCTATATCCGCGCCACGCTAGATATATCCCGACGGGCGGCGCGGCGTATATTAAAAACCCAAACAGCTCTTCAAAAACCTCCGCCAACTCTTTGCCATAAACGCCGACTTTGGCTATAGAGCCGACGTAAAGCGCGATCGCGATATAGATCCACAACCCTACGGCGACAAAAAAATACGCTTCCCGTTTCACGTCCGCTCTTAAAGATAATTTACCAGACTCATACTATATATGCGATTAAGCGTAGCTAAAAGCGTCTGATACGAAACGCTTAGCTGATTGAACTTGACCATCGCCGCGCCTATATCCGTATCAAGCGCGGAGGATTTGAGCGTCTCTACGTTCAGGGTTATCATCTCGCTTTTTTCGTAGGTTAGCTGCAAAGCGGAGCCTGTGGAGCCTACGCTTGTGTGTATCCTGTTTAGATGATCTAACAGGTGATCGACCGCGTAGATCGCGTTTTGAACGCCGATATTTCTAGCGCCCTCTACGCTGTTTCCGTCGGGGCGCGTCATACCTATTCTCACCGCCTCGATCGCTTCGGACAACTGATCAAAAAGATTAACCTTTGCCTCGTCGATCGTCAGCGCGTTATTTGCGGCGAACGTAAAGGACGGCGATTTGCTAACCTTGAGGTCTGTTTGCGCGTCCTGAAATAGAAACTCGACGCGCGTCTGCGTCGTTCCAAGCGCCGCGTTGTCGCGCAAGATCAGCCGCCCGTCTATAACCTCCGCGACAAAGCCGCCGTTTCCAACGCCGTCGCCGAAGGTATTATCGATCGCCGCTTGCAGATCGGCGAGCGTGTCGTTTTGGCTAAGCGTTACGCTAACCGCCGCGCCGCTCATATTTGTTCCGCTTAAAACCAGCGCGCCCGAAAAATTAAAGCCAAAAACTTCGCTCAACGCCTTGTTGGTTTGCGTTTCTTTAAGCGTCCAGCCCTGCTCGCCTTTCGCGCCCGTATAGGTTTGCAGGATTGTTTTGTCGGAAGTTAAATCGTAGTCGTCAAAACGATCCGTGTCCGCGTCAAACAGCGAAATCTGCATTTTGCTTTCGCTTGTCGTATTATCTTTGACTACCAAGCGCCCAAACGAGTCCATCGAAACGCTTACGCTCTCTTGCGCGGCTTTTAGCGCGACGTTATACGCCTCGAACGATCCGTCCGTCGGCGTTGCGCCGCTAAGAGCGACGCTTATTACGTTCATAAGCTGCTGATAGGTAACGCCCTTATGGGTTTCGTCGCGGGTTTCCAATCCGTCCGCGTAGGGAACAAGTTTTTGCGATTGGTAGCCGCTCGCGGTTGTTTTCTCGCCGTTTGGATCGTACAGATCGTAGATCGCGCCCGCCGCCGGCTCGATAATCTGATAGGTCGAAAGCCGCCCGTTCGCGTCGGGAGTGTCGCGCAAGGTAATTTCAACCAGCTTGCGATCGCCGTTAATATCCGTTATCTCCAAATGTAGCCGCTTTTCGTCGAGCGCTTCGCTACCGCTAACCGCTTTTAGCTCCGTAGCCGCGTTTGCGTAAGAGCTGTCGGCGCGGATCGTTTGCGATATGGTAGAGGTCAGCGTCGCGCCCTGTTTTTCAAACCGCGCCCGATCGTAGGCGAGCGCGTCGGAGGCGCTAAACGCTAAAACCTTTTCGCCGCTCGTATTTTCCGCCGTTATGGTAACGGCGGTTAGTTTTGAGGCGACAAACTGCTCGGGCGACGTGCTGGGAGAGGACGCCGCGTTATCGAATATCGCGATTGTTCCGTTTTGCAGATCAACGTCAAAACTGCCGCCTAGATCGGCTTCTAGCGCGGCTTTGATCTCTCCTAACATATCGCCGATCGTCGTGGAGCTAGTAATCGCGAAGTTGTGCGTTACGCCGTTAACGCTAAAACTAATTTGATCGACGTTTTCGCCCGCCGCGCTTCGCACGGTATCGTTTTTTGTCGCGATCGCCTCGTCGTCATGCCGTCTTAATACGCTATCAAACGTAAAAAGCCTCTGATCGAAGGGATCTTGAGCGGAAGCGATCTTATCTTGCGTTCTCGCGTAGGCGTAGCCGCTTTTATTGAAGGCGTAGATATGCGCGTTTTCAATCTCGCCAAGCTCGCTAACGTCGTCAACTTTGGTATCGCTCGCCGCGATATGCAAATCAGTGAGCGTTCGCCCGCTTTTCACGTCTTTGATCTCGATATTGCCAAGATAGTTTAGGCTGACCTCTACCGCTTGATATATACTGGTATTGCCCATCTCGCGCCCGATGCGATCTAACAGGTCCTGCACGCTCGCGCCGTTTGTCATCTC
This sequence comes from Helicobacteraceae bacterium, assembly GCA_031258155.1. NCBI lineage: Bacteria > Pseudomonadati > Campylobacterota > Epsilonproteobacteria > Campylobacterales > Helicobacteraceae > Helicobacteraceae bacterium. The sequence continues at coordinate 43,984 of JAIRNH010000050.1, forward strand.
GATTCGCGCCTTAAAACTCTCGCCGTCGGGCTTTGATCCGCGTAGATAAAAGTAGGTCGGCTTGCTATCGTCGGGCTGTCCTACGAGATCGCGGATCGTATCGCTTGTCGTAATTGGAACCGGCTCGTCGAGACCCATCGGATCGTCTATGCTCATAACGCCGTGGTGCAGAAGCGTCTGATTGTATAGCTGTATATTGGTAGTAATACGCTTGGAGTAATCGCTGTCCGCGCCCTGCGCCAGCGTCCAGCCGTCAACGTTGTAGGCGATCTCGACGCGATCGCCGACTTGAGCTTTGACAATCTGATCGTTGCCGTAGTAGGTTCCGTCCTCGCCGAAAGGTTTTTGTTTGACGTTGGTTCCGGAGAACAAAAAAACGCCGTTAATAGAGGTGTTCGCCGTGTCGCGGATACTGAACATCAGCGCCTCTAGATCGCTTGCCAGCGCCGCGTAGCTTGTGGTCGAATGCACGTCGTTTGCCGCCTGCACAAGTTTTACTTTGAAGGCTTCCAGCGACTTTTTCATGCTTGCGATCGCCACGTCGGAGTTGTCCGAGTGAGTTTTCGCTTTTTGCGCGTTGTCGGAGATTTGAGCCAACTCGTTTTGTTCGTTGATCAAACGCAGCGCGTCTTGATATATGGTTGTTTCTTCGTATCCAAACTTGATCTTTAATCCGCTAGTCATCTGATTATTGACGCTCAAAAGACCGCTCAAGCTCCTCTGCTGATTGAGAATAAAGTTACTATAGATATAAGAGCTGCTTACGCGCATAAAAACTCCTTTGGCGTTTCAAGCAATTTCAATTCCTAGACGAGATCGGCAAAAAATGGCGGCGTTTTAATTGGAGACGATCGCGCGGGCGCTAGTAAGACTACGCGGCTTCTGGCGATCGCAAAGAAATGCTATGATTGCGCGTTCAACCAAAACTATCGCAAAGGAATGGCGAATGAATGCAAAAGTTATTGTCGCGGCGCTAACCGCCGTATGCGCTCCTCTTATGGCGGCAGACGGCGTAGCGTCGGCTTCCACGCTCGACGAAGCGTTTTTGAAAGGAAAGCATGGCGGCGCGCTCTCGGCGATCGCGACGTTTGGCAGCGAAGACGATTCGTATATATACGGACACGCCGATCTCTACTTTAACACGGCGAGCTTTCGCAATATACGCGCCAATATAGGTCTAAGCGGAATTGGTATCTGGTGGAAAGACGACGCGGTTGGAGATATTAAGGACAAATCCTCTCTGCATACGGCGAATATCGGGTATTTTGCCGATCAATTTACGATAGCGGCGGGTCGTCAAGAGTTTGATCTGGTATTAGCCCCCCACCACTATCAAGCCGCTTACGGCGAGCTAAAGATATCCCCTCAAGCAAAGATTCTCGCCGCCTATATCAAATCGATAGCGCTACCCAAATACGACGCGGGTCGTTTTTTTAGCGATTACGCGGAACTGAACGAAGACGGCGTATTCGCGCTTGACGCCGTTCTTAAAGCGGGCGATATTAGCGTTAATCCCTACGTCTATTTTCTGCCAGACGTAGCTTTTTGGGCTGGCGGCAAGTTTGAGTTTAATCAGTTGAAAACCGCTAGCGGTTTTGCCCTAACGGGACATCTGGCGTTAAGCTCGGAGGATAGCGACAGCGCCGAGAAAGACGGCTTTTTCTTGGAGTTGCAAGGCGACGTAAAACTTAACGCCGATCTCGGCTTTTTCGGCGGTTTCGCTTTAGCCGGTTCGGACGGACTAGGTTCGATAGGCGCTTCCGGTAAGGAGTGGCACAGAACGGGCGCGAACGAACGGGCGAATAGAATAAATCCGTTTTGGGACGGCGGTTGTCAAATATTCTCGCAAGAAGCTCTTACGCTTTACGCGGGCGCGGAGTTCGAGCGCGATAGGCTGTGGGCTGGCGCTATGCTTGGCGTTACCGACGCGGATAGCGAAACCTACTCGGAAATTAACCTGCGCGGCGAATTTGCCATAACCAGATCGTTTAAGGCGGAAGCGGCGCTTATTACCGGCAAGTTTGGCGACGACGCGCCAACCGCCGAAAACCCGCTTTCTCAAACAAAGATCGCGGGCGGGGTTAGATATATCTTTTAGTTTGCCGCCGCCTCGTTTTGAGGCGGCGCGATCGCGTTAATTGATGAGATATATTGTTCAGTTTATTATCCTAAGCTCGATCGCGCTTGCCTGTAGCGGCGATTGCGTTAGCTGCCACGCGACGCTAAACGACAAGACGGGTAGAGACGACGATCATAAGGTTTTGCTTAAATGCGTCGATTGCCATCTGGAGATCGCTTCGCCAAACGCCGAGTGCGGCGGCAACTGCTTTGTCTGCCATTCGCAAAACTCGATAGACGTAAGCGTTTCCGAGCATAAGACGCTTGGCGATTGCAAAAGCTGTCATATTTCCGCTTCTAGCGCCGATATTTCGAGCAAGTTTTTTAATTTTAACCCGAACGAAACGCTTGAGGACAAGCTAGATCGCGCCGCGAAGCCGCCTAAATAAAGGATCGTTATGCAAGCCAAAGTTAGCGCCGTTAAAACGCTGTTAGACGCGCTCCCCTATATTCGCAAGTTTTACGGCGAGATAATCGTAATCAAATACGGCGGAGCTGCGCAGATCGATCCCGCGCTAAAAGACAAGTTCGCGCAGGATATAGCTCTGCTTAGTCTGGTGGGAATGAAACCTGTCGTAGTGCATGGCGGCGGCAAATCGATCACGCAACTTAGCGAGCGTCTGGGGGTGAAAGCGGAGTTTAGAAACGGGCTTAGGGTAACCGATCGCGACGCGCTTCGCGTGGCGCAGATGGCGCTGATCGGCGAGATTAACACGGAGATCGTGAGCCTGCTAAACGATCACGGCGCGAAGGCGATCGGCGTAAACGGCAAAGACGGCGGCTTCGTTAAAGCCGTAGCGATCGAAGCGCTGGGATTTACTGGCGAGGTGCGCGAGGTAAATCCCGATCTACCGTTAAAACTTATCAACGATCGCTTTGTGCCGGTCATAGCGCCAATCGCGAGCGCGAGCGAGGCGGCTCATCCGGGCTTTAATATCAACGCCGATACGATGGCAAGCGCGATCGCCGGAGCGATCAGAGCAAAAAAGGTCGTCTTTATGACCGATACGGCGGGCGTTTTAGATAAGGATAAAAACCTGCTTCGCTCGCTAAACCGCGCCGATATAGAGCGGCTAAAAGCCGACGGCGCTATTGTCGGCGGCATGGTTCCTAAGGTCGATTCGGCTTTGGAGGCGCTTAAATACGGCGTGGATAAGGCGCATATCCTAGACGGGCGCGTCGAACACGCGTTGCTACTGGAGATATTCACCTCCGAAGGGGTTAGCACGGAGATTACGCGATGAGCGAGACAAAAGAACGAGCGATGATTCTGGCGATGACGACGGTTGGCGGCGACGAGGAGGCGCAAAAACTCGCGTCGGAACTTGTGTCGCGTCGCCTTGCGGCGTGCGCGTCGATCGCGCCTAATATATCGAGCGTCTATTGGTGGAAAGGCGCGATCGAAACTAGCGGCGAGCGGCTTGTGACGATTAAAACAACCAGAGAGAAAATCGCCGCGATCGAGGAGTTTTTTAAGCGCAATCACCCCTACGAGCTGCCGGAGCTGATCTTTATCGAATGTAAAGCAAGCGCGGATTACGAGGCGTGGGTAAAAGAGAGTCTGATCGGTTAATCGCGTATTAGTTGATTTTGCTCCATTATTTGCAACAACTGGCAAGCGCCAAGTTCGCACGCTTTTCGAGCGTCTTTTGTAGCGCTTTTTAGATCGCCTAAATTAACGTAAGCGACTCCGCGGTTATTGTAAGCGTCCGCATAGTTCGGATCGATTTTGATCGCCTGATTGTGATCGGCGATCGCTCTGCTTAGGTCGCCTAAATTAGCGTAAGCGTTTCCGCGATTGTCGTAGGCGCTCGCTAAGTTTGGATCGATCTTAATCGCTTGGGCGTGATCGGCGATCGCTCTGCTTATGTCGCCTAAATTAGCGCGAGCGTTTCCGCGATTGTCGTAAGCGATCGCATAGTTTGGATCGATCTTAATCGCTTGGTCGTAATGTTTGATCGCCTCTTCAAAAGCGCCGTGGTTATATGCGCTCACGCCTTGATTAAACGCCTCCTCCGCGGCGCTTGCGCCAAATAAAGGTATAGAGGCGCTTAGCGCTATTAGCGCGATCGGCGCTATTTTTGAAAGTTTATCTATAAAGAAAGCTCTCGCTATAGGCGCAAAAAACTTTTGCGGCGTTTGATCGACAAACGAAAAACGTTTTATATTATCGCAAACACGATCTAATAGGGGGATAGAACTTTTGGCTTCGCAAAGCCGTCGCCCAGCGATCATCGTTTGATCCCCTTTTACGCGTGAAATTGACAAATTATAGACCATATCAACATAAAAATATCAAAAAACCGCGACGCTAAACTGCTTTCGCTTTACGAACCGCCCTTCGCCTCGCCTCCCGCTATTTTCGCCCCCTCCCGCGCGCCATACCCGCAAAAACGCGTATCCGGAACGCTGAAGACGCGGATAGATGGATCCGCTCATTGACGCGCGATAAGAACCAACCTTTTCATACGATATAATGGCGCCGATCCTGTTAACATTGACTTACAATAGACTAATGCATAAAAGATCGCCGCCTTTTCTTTGCCAACCGCGCGCTTTTTTCGTCGCGCCGCCCTTTGCGCGTCAATCGGCAGACCAAGCGTAATCGCTATCGATCGCATAGCCCGCAAAACCGCTTCAAACTACGCTTTACATTATATGCCCGAAAACTCCAAAACCTACGGATTGAATTGTTTACATTGCGGGCGCGAGCGGCGGCGGGGGCTGGGCTTTCGACCTCGCTTTTTCTCGAATTTGAAAGACCCCCCCCCTTGCCGCAATTTTGCCGACGCGCGTCGATAAAAAAATCAAGCGCGATTTGCGCCGCGAGGTCGTCGGGGTTGGGGGTTTTTGGATTTTGGAACTTTGCGCGGGAGCAAGAAAAACGCATCAAAAACCGCCTAAGATTACACATTGTGCAAACTCTAGCGTTTGCCTCAAAATCACAAATCCTCTCTACAACTAGTTTGCTTGCCAATCGCTCAACCAAAATCCCTAATCCCATTATAATTAGCGCGTTATCCATATATGCAAAAAGTAATACTAAAAACCGCTATATACGCGATCAAAATCTCCGCTCCAAGCCTCGCGACAATCCTCGTCAATCGCCGACCCTTAATCCGCTTGCTCGCTACCAACCCGCCGAAAAGCCTTAAAAATCCGCCCGAATCGCAAAAATCAACAGCATACGCGCCCCTAACGCGGCAAAAACAAGCCGAAAACGCCTATAATTATGTTTTATTGGCTCAAAAAAATCATAAAAATCAATAAATTACCACAAAGGGGGCGCGAAGCGGAACAAAGGGCGAATATAATAGTATTGTGTATTAATAATGGTTAGCAGGCACAAGGGTTTGGATGAAATTTGCTTATGAGGATCTAAGTAGCGATCAGTTTGAGGTATTGATCGTGCTCTTGTGCCAACAGTTGCTCGGCATAGCGGTTCAGGGATTCGCTAAGGGACCGGATGGCGGGCGTGATGCAAAGTTCGTCGGCACAGCGGGGATGTTCCCCAGCAGGTATGCTCCGTGGTCAGGCACGGTCATTGTCCAGGCCAAGCATACCAATGGATACAACCGTAGCTTTTCGGAATCGAACTTTTACAGCGCTTCCAGTAACAGCACGGTGATTGGCAAAGAGGTTCCGCGCATCAAGAAACTGCGTAAGAATAAGCAGCTCGATCATTACATGTTATTTGCAAATCGCCGACTTACTGGCAGATCCGAAACGGAAATCCGCGACCACATAGCAACCCAATGCGGCATTCCTGCCGCGTCGATCTATCTTTGCGGCCTGGAACAACTGGAACTGTGGCTAAAGCAGTTCCCGATGGTGGCTAAAAAAGCGAATCTGGATCCAGTGGACTCCCCTTTGATTGTCAGTCCATATGAACTCGCAGAAGTTGTCCAGGCGCTTACGCGCCAAATGGATGGCCTGATGGCGGTGTTCGACGATCCGCCCACCGCGCGCGTGACCTACGAGGAAAAGAACGCTCTCAACAATATGACTGCGGAGTACGCAAAGGTGCAACGGCACAAGTATTTGAAAGAAGCCGCGCAAATTCGTACTTTCCTGGCAACGCCGGAGAACACTGAACTATTGCGCATGTATGAATCCGTAGCCGATGAGTTTCAGCTCAAGATCATCGCTAAGCGGAAGGACTACCAAACCTTTGATGAAGTCATGGAGTACTTGGTGGATCTGCTGTTCAACCGCGACCCGGTCCTTCGGCAACATGCCCATAAGCGCCTGACGCGGGCTATGCTTTTCTATATGTATTGGAATTGCGACATTGGAGAAGTGGAAGATGCTACGACCAACTAAACACTCGCATCCTGATCGCACGGTGATCAATATGTCGCTATTACTACTATCGCGACTGAAGGATCGCCGCATTTATGAATACGACGCGCTACGCGAGTGCGCAAAGCAAGGTGTAGCGGGTGGCGACGCGCTTTTCCTACCCGCGCTCAACTTTCTATATCTGATGGGACTAATTGAATATCGTCCTAAGATAGACGCATTGGAATACGTGGGGCCAAATGAAGCTGTCTAAACTCTATTCCAACAAGTCGGACACGTTTGCCCCCGTGGACTTTGTTTCCGGGTTAAACGTTGTCGCAGCTGAAATCCGACTGCCAGAAAATCGAAACAAGGATACCCACAATCTCGGCAAGACCACGCTGGGGCGCCTTATAGACTTCAGCTTTCTGTCAGTAAAAGATCCGCAATTCTTCCTTTTCAAACATTTTGACTTGTTCAGGGAGCTCGTCTTCTTCCTCGAAATTGAACTGAAGGATGGTTCATTCGTCACGATTCGGCGTAGCGTAGAAGAGGCGACAAAAATTGCTTTTAAGCAGCATGAGGCAGGCCATCAGGATTTGTCGGCGTTGTCGCTCACGGAATGGGATCATCGCGACGTTGCTTTTGAGCGCGCGCGTAAACTACTTGACGGACTGCTTGATTGGCGTGCGCTCAAACCGTGGTCATACCGCAAAATGCTTGGCTATCTGCTACGGTCGCAGGAGGATTTTCAAGAAGTATTCCAACTGCAAAAATTTGCTTCCAAGCATGCCGACTGGAAGCCATTCCTGGCACATCTGCTGGGCTTTGACGCCAAGCTTATTACCGACTACTACGCAAAGGAACAGGAACTGTCCAGGAAGCGGGAGACGGAACAAACCATCAAAAATGAATTGGGTGGTTCTGTTGAGGACATCAGCAAGATCGAAGGTATTCTTCTACTCAAGCGGAAAGATGCGGAAAAGAAGCAGGAGTTGCTGGATGCTTTCGACTTCCGCGTGCAAGACAAAGATTACGCCAAGCAGGTGGTTTATGAAGTAGATGAGCGCATCGCCGCACTGAACGCCGAACATTATTCATTGAGCCATAACAGGAATAAAGCGCGGGCATCGTTACAGGAGGATCAGATACTATTCAACCCCGATGAAGCGCAGAGACTGTTTAGCGAGGTAGGCGTGTTGTTTCAGGGGCAGATCAAAAAGGATTTCCAGCAACTGATTGCCTTCAACCGAGCAATTACCGACGAGCGACGTTGCTATTTACAAGAAGAGCTTAAGGAAATCGAGGAAGAGTTGAAACAAGTAAATGCGAAACTGAATACTTTAGGGAAACAGCGTTCGGAAATGTTATCTTTCCTGAGCGAAACGGATGTTTTCAGTAAGTACAAACAACTTTCGGATAAGATAGTGGTGCTACGCGCCGATATCGCATCGCTGGAACGCCGGCAAGGATACTTACATCGCCTGCAGAAACTGCGCGCGCAGATTCGATCTTTAACGGAGGAACGCGACCGTTTGCGGGATCAGATCGAAGCCGATGTGGAGAGGCAGAACTCCGACCAACAAAGCCTATTTTCTACGATACGGGTTTTCTTCAGCGAGATCGTTGAGGAGGTCATCGATCGCAAAGCGTTGTTAAGCGTAGCCCCTAATCATGCAGGTCATCTGGAACTAAAAGCGGAAATTCTTGATGGATTGGGCAATGCCACTAGCGCGGACCTTGGACATACATACCGCAAGTTGCTGTGCATTGCTTTCGATATGGCTGTACTACGCGCGCGCTTGCACGAGAGGTTCCCGCGCTTCGTGTATCACGACGGGGCGTTGGAATCGTTGGATGATCGCAAGAAAGAGAATCTGCTGATGGTTGTGCGTCGTTATGCAGAACTGGGGTTACAACCAGTCATTACGTTGATAGACTCGGATCTGCCCGCCAGAACAGAAAACGATGGCGCCGTTTTTGGATCTGATGAGATTATTTTAACTTTACATGACGAAAACGAGCATGGAAGATTGTTCAGAATGCAAGCATGGTGATGGCGTCGTATATGTATAATTAAGCGCCGCTGTGAAGTGCGGTTCCCCATTCCGTTGGTTTTTGCGTTTTGGCGCCGCGCCGTCGTTATCGCTTGGCTTCCGCTTGCGCATACGCGCCGTGATACTTTGCCCGTTCAAGCGTCTCTTGCGCTTTCGCCGCGTTAGCCAGCGCTCTGCCGTCAAGCTCCTTAGTCTGCGCCGCGAGTTTCGCGAT